>JAISDQ010000115.1 GCA_031264605.1 Synergistaceae bacterium
CCGACGCATCGTATCGCGGAGAGTCGCCGTAAGGCTGATTTTTACACGCCAATCCCGAAGCCGAGAAAACAAAAATCCGATCCGCGCCAAAAAAATATTTTTTTTGGCGCGGATGAAATATCCACCGACGAACAAGAATATGGCACAACGGCGATTATCAATCGTATTCGCGAGTATGTCGACGCATGGCGCAAAATTCCCGATCCTTCCAAGTGGGGCGTCACGCCGGAAACCGCTCGCCTGCTCCAATACTGGCGTCATTACGACTTCAGCGGCATAAGGCCCTTCTTTTGTCAGGTGGAGGTTGCCGAAACGCTCATCTGGCTGACGGAAGCCGCGCCAAATATGAGAGACTGCAAATTCATATTCGAACATTTTAAAAACGCGAACGCCGAGGCGAATCCCGAACTTTCGCGCATCGCGCTGAAACTCGCCACCGGCGCGGGCAAGACAACTGTCATGGCAATGTTGATAGCCTGGCAAACGATAAACGCGATTCGGCATCCGCAGAGCAGGCGTTTCACGCGCGGTTTCCTCATAGTGACGCCCGGAATCACGATCAAGGATAGACTACGCGTCCTTTTCCCGAACGACCCAGACAGTTATTACTCGCAGCGTGAACTCGTGCCGGCCGATATGCGCGAAGATATCAAGAGGGCGAAAATTGTCGTCACGAACTATCACGCTTTCAAACTGCGCGAGCGGGTCGATATTTCCCGCGCGGGACGCGGATTGCTCCAAGGGCGTCACTCGGACGAAGAACTTAACACGACCGAGACCGAAGGCCAAATGCTTCAACGCGTCGTTCCCGACCTGATGGGCATCAAAAATATCTTCGTGATTAACGACGAGGCGCATCACTGTTACAGAGAAAGACAGCGCGGCGATGCCGAAAAACTTACCGGCGACGATAAAACCGAGGCCGAACATAACAACGAGACCGCGCGCCTCTGGATATCCGGGCTCGAAATCGTCTCGCGCAAACTCGGCGTCGCGAATGTAATCGACCTCTCGGCTACTCCTTTTTTTCTGCGCGGTTCAGGTTACGATGAAGGAACGCTGTTCTCCTGGACCGCGAGCGACTTTTCCCTTATGGACGCCATTGAGTGCGGAATCGTGAAATTGCCCCGAGTGCCGGTGGCGCAGAACATTCCCGGCGGCGATATGCCGATATTCCGCGATCTCTGGGAGAACATCAAGAAGGACATGCCGAAAAAAGGCAGGGGCAAGGCACAGTCGCTCGATCCTCTCTCAATTCCGATACTGCTGCAAAACGCCCTTCAGTCGCTGTACGGCCATTATGCCAAGACATTCGATCTGTGGGAGAAGGCCAAGATCGACGTGCCGCCCTGTTTCATCATCGTCTGCAACAACACTTCGACGTCGAAACTCATATATGACTATATTTCAGGGTTTGAGAGAAACGACGGGACTTTCGAAAACGGCAGGCTGGAGCTGTTCAGGAATTTCGACGAGTACGGCAATCCGTACGAAAGGCCGAGGACGCTCCTGATAGACAGCGGACAGCTCGAATCGGGCGAAGGCCTCGACGATACCTTCAGAAAAGCGGCGGCGGCTGAAATTGAACGTTTCCGCCGTGAGCGTGTAGAGCGGAGCGGCGACGCAAACCAGGGCGAGAATATTTCCGACGCCGAATTGCTGCGCGAAGTCATGAATACAGTCGGAAAATCGGGACAGCTCGGCCAGTCGACGAGGTGCGTCGTATCAGTCTCCATGCTCACGGAGGGTTGGGACGCAAACACCGTGACGCACGTCATGGGTGTCCGGGCCTTCGGAACGCAATTGTTGTGCGAACAGGTGGTCGGCCGCGCTCTGCGCAGGCGCTCCTATGAACTGAACAAAGAGGGTTTGTTCGACGTGGAATACGCCGACGTGTTCGGGATACCGTTCGATTTCACCGGTGGCCCCGTCGTTTCAAAACCGCAGGTCCCGTCTCCGGCGATACAGGTCAGGGCGGTAAGCCCCGAAAGGGATTGGCTCGAAATCCGTTTTCCGCGCGTGTCGGGCTATCGCACGCCGCTGCCCGACGAAAAAATCACGGCAAATTTCACAGCCGATTCAGTTTTGGTGCTCACGCCCGACATCGTCGGCCCCTCGATAACGGAAAACTCGGGTATCATCGGGCAGACGGCGACGATGGGTATCAGCCACTTGGAGAGTGACGAACGGTATTCGAACCTCGTGTACGAACTGACGGCGCATCTTATTTCCCGGCAGTACAGGGAGGAAGGGCGCGCGAGCGAGAATTATATGTTCTGGCAGTTCCGTTCGGTCGTCAGAAAGTGGCTCGATACCTGCCTCGTGTGCAAGGGAGGCGCCAAACCGGGGCAGCTGATGTACATCCAGCTCGCCGACATGGCTTGCGAGCGAATCAAAGCGGCCATTACGCGCGCGCATATGGACAGATATCCGATAACCGCCGTTCTGGATTCGTATAACCCTGAAGGGACAACCATGCACGTGCGCTTCAACACGTCAAAATTGCAGAGATATCAAACCGATCCGCGCAAGTGTCACATCAATTGGGTAATACTTGACAGCGATTGGGAAGGCGACTTCTGCCGCGCTGCGGAGTCTAACCCGCAAGTTTTCTCTTACGTGAAAAACCACAGCCTCGGTTTCGATGTGCCGTACCGATTCGGCGGGATTTCCAAGAGATACGTCCCCGATTTCATCGTCCTGATTGACGACGGGCTCGGCGCGGACGATTTGCTGCGTCTCGTGATAGAGATAAAGGGCTATCGGGGAGAGGACGCCAAGGCGAAGAAAGACACGATGGACACGTTCTGGATTCCGGGCGTCAATGCGCTGGGAACTTTCGGACGCTGGATGTTCGCGGAATTTACGGAATTTTTTTCTATTCAGGACGAATTCGACAGGCTTGTGAACGAGGTGACCAAGCGTGGCTAAAAAAAGAGAACCCGTCAAAAAATCCATAGAGACTTTCGTCCACGACGAGTCTAAGCGAGTAAACATACCGACCGCCGAAATGGAGCCGGTCGTTCAGAAGAACGAAGCCTCCCCCATTCCCGTCTCGTATCCGCGTTACGTAACGGGGCTCTCCGAAGAGAAATCCGCGCGTGACAAAGACCTCGATCCTCAACTCGTATGGCGCGGTAAGGACGAGCGCGACTGGAGCGATCTCGTCGTTACCGCCCCGCCGTTATACATACAGGAGAAAATTCACCCTAAAGTATTGATAGACGATTTGCGCAAAGAGACGGAGAAGAACGAACATCATACGGCATATCGCCAAACCAATCTCTTCGACGACTTCAACGGCATACCGGAGGGCGCGGACAGGACGGAGTTCTACAAGCACGACCAGAACTGGACGAACAGGATGATCTTGGGCGACAGCCTGCACGTGATGGCGAGCCTCGCCGAGCGCGAAGGCTTGCGCGGCAAAGTACAGTGCATATACATGGACCCGCCTTACGGGATAAAGTTCAACAGCAACTTTCAGTGGAGCACCACGAGCCGCGACGTGAAGGACGGCGATGCCAGGCAGATCACCCGCGAGCCCGAACAGGTGAAGGCGTTCCGCGACACGTGGCGCGACGGGATTCACAGTTATTTGACGTATCTGCGCGACAGACTGACTGTGGCGAGAGACCTGCTGTCGGATTCCGGTTCGATTTTCGTGCAGATTGGAGACGAGAATGTTCATAGGGTTAGGGCGTTGATGGATGAGGTGTTTGGGGAAGAAAATTTTATTGCGGAGATAATCGTCGAGAAAACTTCTGGAGCTGGTATGGAATACATTGATTGTGTCGTAGATTTTATTCTTTGGTATGGCAAAAATTCTGAAAGCACAAAATATCATTCGCCGTTTGAGATAAAAAAGTTTGAAAATTTCGCATATGAATACAAGTTTATTCAAGACGAAGCGGGATATCGCAACGATTCAATGAGATATGAGTCAAAGGCAGATGAAAATCATGTATTTTCTGTAAAACCTCTAACATCCCAAACTACCGCTAGTACAACTGTATATGAATACGAATTTCGTGGAAAGAGTTATAAATCCGGGAAACGCCAATGGGCTACACCGATCCACGGCCTGGATCGTTTAGTGCGTGCGAACAGAGTAGAAATACGCGCTTCTTCAATCGGTTTTGTCCGATTCTTTCATGATTTCTCTGTTGTACCGATTGCAAATGTCTGGACAGATACAGGTACAGGTAGTTTTACCGATCCTAAAGTTTACGTCGTTCAAACGGGAACAAAAATAATCCAGCGTTGTATCCTCATGACCACCGACCCCGGCGACCTCGTGCTTGATCCGACGTGTGGAAGCGGGACGACCGCTTACGTAGCGGAGCAGTGGGGACGCCGCTGGATCACCATCGACACGTCGCGAGTCGCGATGGCCCTCGCCCGCGCGCGAATCATGGGCGCGAGGTATCCCTATTATATATTGAAGGACTCCCCAGAAGGACGGCAAAAAATTGCCGAGATCACGAACACCGCGCCGTCGTCTCAGCCTACATACGGCAGTATTCGTCAGGGTTTCGTGTACGAACGTGTGCCCCACGTCACGCTGAAATCCATCGCCAACAACACCGAGATAGACGTCATATGGGAGCGATGGCAGGAGACGCTTGAACCGTTGCGCGCGCGTCTGAACGAAGAGCTTTCCCAAAAATGGGAGGAATGGGAGATTCCGCGTGACGCGGCGGACAGTTGGCCCGCGTCCGTCAAAAAACTGCATTCCGACTGGTGGGCGGCGCGAATTGCCAGGCAGAAGGAGATCGACGCGTCGATATCCCGTCATGCTGAGTTCGAAAACCTGTTCGACAAACCTTATCCCGACGGCAAAAAAGTGCGCATCGCCGGTCCCTTCACGGTCGAGAGCATGTCGCCGCACAGGATGATAGAGGTCGGCGCGGACGACGAGATGATCGACCCGCTCAAGAAAATCCGCGATGTCAGACGGGACGCGCAGTCGTTCGTCAATATGATACTGGAGAACTTGAAAATATCGGGCGTTCAGCAAGCCCGCAAGGACGAAAAGATAGATTTCACGTACCTCGAACCGTGGCCCGGCAGTTACATCTGCGCCGAGGGACGGTATATGGAGGGAGAAAAACAAAGACGCGCGGGCGTTTTCATCGGCCCGGAATTCGGCACGGTACGGCGGCCCGACATGGTGGCCGCCGCCCGGGAAGCCGCCGACGCGGGATTCGACGCCGTCGTCTCCTGCGCGTTTGGCTACGAAGCTCGCTCGGCCGATTTCGACAAACTCGGCAGTATCCGTGTATTGAAAGCCCGAATGAACGCCGACCTCCACATGTCCGCCGACCTCAAAAATACCGGCAAGGGAAACCTGTTCGTGATATTCGGCGAGCCGGACGTGGAAATAACCGACGCGCCGGACAACATGATACTGGTGCGAGTGAACGGCGTAGACGTCTTCGACCCGAACACCGGCGAGGTGCGAAGCGACGGCCCGGACGGAATCGCCTGCTGGTTCGTCGATACCGATTACAATGAGGA
>JAISDQ010000131.1 GCA_031264605.1 Synergistaceae bacterium
CGGAAATGGAGTTCGTTCAGTTCCAGTTGAACTACGACGATTGGGAAAGCCCCGCTATCCAGGCGCGAAAGTGTCATGAGACGGCCATGAGGCATCAAAAACCCATTGTCGTGATGGAATCGTTAAAGGGCGGCCTTTTGACAAATCCCCCTCCCAGCGTGAGAGCGGTGTTCGAAGACGCCGATCCCAATGTCTCCCTGGCGTCGTGGGGGTTGCGGTACGCGGCTTCGCAAGAGAACATTATTACGGTGTTGAGCGGGATGTCTACAATTGATCAGACGCGGGATAATATTTCCTTCATGACAGACTTTCAGCCGCTTGATCGGGATGAATTGCTGGTCATAGAAAAAGCGCGGGAAGCGATTGGCAAAATCGGCCATATCCCCTGTACGGCTTGTCAATACTGCGTGAAGGGCTGCCCGCGGAGTATCGCTATCCCCAAGATTTTCGGCGCTTACAACCGTAAGCTGGTTTATGATGATTTGCCCGCGGCTCAGCTTCAATACGCGGTTGAAGTATTGAGAGGAGGACGCGCGTCGGACTGCGTTGCCTGCGGGAAGTGTGAACAGGTTTGCCCTCAGCGCATCGGCATCATCGAAAACTTAAAGGTGATTGGCCAGGAACTTGACGGTTTACCATCAATTGTTCATTAGCACGTCTTGATCGAAGGCCGTGGCCGGTCAGTTGTAAAATAGCGCGCGGGTCGGAAGCGATCCGCGTTCTACGCCCGTCGCACGTTTTATTTGACGACCAGATCCCTGCGGTTGTGATCGGCGTTCATGTAAATGGCAATCAGTACCAGCGCGCCGAATACGATCTGCTGCCAATAACCGTCCACCGCTATCACGTTCATTCCGTTCTGAATGATGATGATGAGGCCCGCGCCTATTATGGTCATGAGTATGTCGCCCTTGCCGCCGGACAGCGCCACTCCGCCGAGGGCCGCCGAGGCGATGGCCATAAGGTTGTACTGGGCGCCCACTGTTGGAATGCCGCTCTTGAGCTTGACGGCAAAAATAATGCCGCCGACGGATGCCGCGATTCCCGACAGGAAGAACGCCGTGATCTTCGCCTGGTTGATGTTGAGGCCGATCAACCGCGCGGCGCTTTCGTTTTCTCCGAGAGCCAGCATGGTCCTGCCAACTTTTGTCTTTTTCTGAATCACGGTATATAGCAGCATCAGGAGAAAACTGATTATGAACAGGATCGGAACGACTCCGAACGTTATTTTAACCCATTCGATATAAGGCCATACAGGCGGCAGCATCGGCAGCGGCTTCGCGCCTGAAATCAAAAGAGCCACGCTTTGCCATATGCTCTGGGTGCAGAGCGTGGCGATAAACGACGGTATCTTGAGGTACGTGTGCAGCATGCCATTGATCAATCCGGCAAGCATCCCATATATTATGACTACGATATAAGCCCCCGGGCCTATCGAGTTGAAAAGCACGGTCAGCATGACCGCCGAACATGATGCGATCGAGCCGAGGGATAGGTCGATAGAACTGAGCATGAGCACGAAGGCCACTCCGCAGGCCATTACCCACAAGGGAGACATATCGTTGAGAATGTTGGTGATGTTCCTGGATACCATGAAGCGGGGATTGATCGCGACGAATACCAGGCTCAGCACGACTATGGACGCCACGCTGAGAATTTTGCTCAGATTTTCGCTGCTCAGCATCGATTTCAGAATATCCAGCACCGATCCGGAGGTTTCATTCATTATTCAGCCCACCCTCACATCATATATTTGACGATATCCACCTGTTCGGGCTTATTGCCCGGCGAAGCGTCGCATTCACGCGTAACTTCTCCGTCCTTCATGACCAGAAGACGGTTTGAGAGACCGATGCACTCGTCCAGAGTATCGCCCAGCAGGACGCACCCTTTGCCCTGTACCGCCAGGCTGCGGATGAGCGAATAAATTTCTTCCTTGGCGCCGACGTCGACGCCGCGCGTCGGATGGTTTAAGATCAGGATATCGGCGTCGCTCGCGAGCGCACGCGCGAACACCACTTTCTGCGCGTTGCCGCCGGACAGAAACCCGACTTTTTGATCGAGGCTCGAAGCGCGGATATGCATCTTTCCACGGTAATTTTCGGCCTGCGCCTTCTCCAGTTTTTTCGAAATCAGGCCGATTTTGGAGATATTGCCGAAGTTGGACATGGCGATGTTCTCCGAGACGGACGCGGAAGCGATGATGCTCTCCTCCCGGCGTTCTTTGGGTATGGAAAGAATGCCGTTTTTGAGCGCCGCTTGCGGCGCGCCGAATTTTTTCCCCTCGCCCCGCACCAGCAACTGTCCGCTGGTGGGAGATTCGTCTCCGCATAGCACCGCGCACAAATCTTCCTTTCCCGAACCCACTACGCCGCAGATGCCAAGGATTTCACCGGCGTGAAGCGTCAGGTTTACGTTTCGGAAGTACCCCCGCCTGCCGAGGTCCCTCGTCTCCAGCAGAACTTCACCGCCCGGTTCGACCTGATCGCTGACTTTATAATATTCGCCGGAGGCGGTGCGTCCGACCATTTTTTCGTAGAGTATGGACTCGTCGGCCTCCGCCGTTAAAACCTCGTCCACTTTTTCGCCGTCCTTGAATACGATTATCCGATCGCTGATCTCCAGCACCTCGTCGAGGCGGTGTGAGACAAAGATGACGGTATGGCCTTCAGCCGTGATCAGCCTGATGTTCTCGAAGAGGTTTCGCACTTCTCCGTCACTCAGCACCGAGGTTGGCTCGTCCAGCAAAATGAGGCAGCTATCGAGCCCGGAGCGTTTTACCACATGGAACACTTTGCATATTTCCACCATTTGGCGAGTGGCGAACTCCAGGGAGGAAACTTTTCTGTCCGCGCGGATATGATTGAGCCGCATATCTTCTAGGATACGGCTTGCGTCTTCGTGCATTTTGCGCTTGTTGAGGACGCAAAAACGCGTGTATTTATCCTCCATGCCGAAGAAAATATTCTGTCCCACAGTGAGATTCTGGATGAGGGACTGCTCCTGGAACACCATTCCCACGCCCATATTATTGGCCTCGATGGGAGTTTTGGGAGCGAAGGGTATCCCGTGCATCGTCATGACGCCCTCGGTCGGCTGTTCGTTTCCCATGATAATTTTGAGCAGAGTCGATTTACCGGCGCCGTTTTCTCCAACCAAGCCGACGACCTCGCCCGAAAAGAGTTCCGCGCTGACATCTTTCAGGGCCATGGTGCCCGGGTATTTTTTAGTGATATTTCTCGCGGTGAACAGTATATTCTTCCCCATGCTCCCGGCCCTCATTTCACTATGACCTTTTTACCGCGATTGACGGACAAAGCGACCGCGATGATGATGATGACGCCCTGCAGAGCGGATCGGATGTACATGTTGACGCCCATCAATATCAGCCCGTTATTGATTATAGTGACGATGAGCGCGCCGACCAACGAATTGACCACGCCGCCCTTGCCGCCGGTGAGCGTTGTGCCGCCTACCACGACCGCCGTAATCGCGGGAAAGACCGTGTCTTTTCCAAGTCCCACGTCGCCGCGGGCGACTCTGATCGCGCTGATCACGCCGGATACGCCGATACAAAATCCGGCCCATATAAACACTTTCATCTTGATCCGGTCCACGTTGACCCCGGTGTTTCTGGCCACAGCCTCATTGTCTCCGATAGCCATCACATACGCGCCGAAACGGGTATAATTCTGCAAAAAAAACGCTGCCACGAATACCAGCAGCGACGCCACAGTCAGGTACGGGATGCCTAAAACGCTCCCAGACGTTATCTTCGTCAGGAGCGGATCCTTTGCCATGGCCGGCTGACCGCGATAACTCATGACGGCAAAACCCGACATTATGCTGGATATGGCATACGTGACCATGAATGACGGTATTTTCCCCTTGACGTGGATGAATCCTGAAAACAATCCCACCGCCAAACCGCAGCATATGGCGATCAGGAAGGCCGGCGCGCCGAAATCGTTTGCGTTTTTAGTATTGATGACGAGCAGCGTCACCAGGCAGCCGCAGAAACCGCCGAGCCCCTCTCCCGAGAGATCCGTGCAACCCAGCAGGATCACGAAAGTCAGCCCCATAGTCATCACCAGTGGGACAGACAACTGATTCAGTATTGTGCGGAAGTTATACAGGCTCAGGAATCCCGGAGCGATTGCCGACAGAAGCGCGAAAAAAAAGGCCAGGACGCCGACCGGCGCGTAATTTATTATTTTAGCCTTTCTCGTCTGCCGCCTCATTTCATAGGCGAACTCCTCCGCAATCGGCGACGTATATTGTTTTTTTTCCATGCCTCATCTCCTGCCTTATCCTGCCGGCGGCGCGTCCAGCCGAGGGACGCGCCGCCGAAATTATCTGCCGGTACGTTTGATTTATTGAGGCATGGGCCCCTTGATGCAGAAATCGAGGTTCGAGTAATCGTAAACCGGAGGGTTATCCACGAAATTTTTTATGTAATCGGGGTAGGTGTCCTTGGTGACAAGATAGCCCTCTGTAAAAAACATGCGATGCCCGGCGTCGAGTTCATCCACTTTGATTTTGCCCGTATATGCCGCGTATGCCCAAGCCGCCGCGTAACCGCCCTGAAGCCAGCCGTTGTTGACATAGGAGTTGGTCATCGTGCCCGCGCCGACCGCATCGATCGCGTCTTTGAAACCATCGACTCCGGTCACTCCGACCTTGCCTTCGAGGCCCACCGCTTTCAGTGCCTGCACCACGCCGAGGGACATCCCGTCGGAAGCGCTCCAGACGCCGTCTATATCGTCGTACTTAGCGAGCCAGGTTTCCATCAGGGCGAGTCCTTCGTTGGTATCCCAGTTGGCGGACTGATCGTCCAGTATCTCGATGTCGGGGTACTCGGCGAGGGCTCTTTTCAATCCCTTCACGCGCTCTTCATTCGCGGTGTTCGCCATCATACCCTCCATGACGAGAATCTTGCCTTTACCGGGAGTCTTGAAGCTCTTGAAAAGCGACACCGCGATGTCGTAGCCTTGAGCCTCGCCGTCCAGCGTCTGATGATGGACCCAGTATTTATAGGACAGGGGCGTGATACCCTCAGGCGTGTTCCAGAAACTCACCCAATACACTCCCGCTTCCTCGCACGCCTCGGCGATCGACGTGACGTTGGGGGCGTTGTTCGGATCCACCAGAATGACGACGTTGCTGTTGCTCGCCACAAGAGTCTTGATATCGTTGATTTGTTTGTTGTCGTCCGCCTCGCAGGGCAATATCTGCACTTTGGCGGCGCCTTCGGGGAGAGTGTCGACGAAAGCCTGGGCTCCGGCTACGTACTGCATGTGGTATTCGCTCGACATAGAGCGGATGCTCACCGCTATCGTCACCGGCTCAGCGGCGAAAGCCATTGCGGCGCCGCATACGGCCATCGTAACGAGCGCGAAAATCAGACTCCAAGATTTGATTTTTTTCATAGTAATCGTCATCTCCTTTTTTCGGGTGGAGCTACATATTCTCGAAAGGTTCGAGCACCTTGCCGATTTCAGCCGCCATTTCAGGGCCTATCTCCCATTCCAAAGCCGCAATGTTTGTTTTGACCTGTTCCGGTGAAAGGCTGCTGCCTATCACGCTGGTGACAACCGGCTTCTGAATCAGCCAGTTGACCGCGGTTTCGTTTAGGGGATGGCCATACCGCTCGGATATTTCCCTCAGCCGCGCCATAGCCTCGTAGTAGAACTGATAGCGGGCTCCGTTCAATTTGGGGTTCAGCCGCCGCACGTCGTTGTCCGCGAACGAACGGTCCGCCTTCCAATGGCCGCCCAACAGACCCTGCATCAGCGGACTGTACGGGAAAAACGCCTGACCGTGTCGCTCGCAGTATGGAAGCGTCTCGCGCTCCGTGCGATATACGAGATTTATCGAGTGATACGTGCGGGGATTACGTTCCAACATGTTGTACAGAGCCTGCTGGGAAGCTATCGGAACAATTTGTTCTATCTTTTCCGCGTCGTCCACTCCGAAATTCGTCACGCCGAAGTAACGGATTTTGCCGGCGTCCATGATCTCCCGTATTGCCTCGGCCGTTTCCTCTACCGGTGTTACGGGGTCGGGCCAATGCAACTGATAGATATCGATATAATCGGTGTCCAGCCTGCGAAGGCTGTCGTCGATTTCCCTGAGAATGCTCTCTTTGCGCAGGTTGGGAACCTCATTGCCCGTTTCGTTCAACAAAAGACCGCACTTACTGGCAATGAGAAACTTATCGCGATCATAACCCTTGATCGCCTTGCCGACCAGCGTCTCCGAGTGCCCCCGGCCATAAGCGGGCGCCACATCCAGCAAGTTGATTCCAGCGTCCAACGCCGTCCGGATGACCCCGACGGAAACATCGTCCCGCGAACGTTCGCCCCAGAAATTTTCCCCTGCGAACGCCCAACAGCCCAGTCCGACTGCCGAAATCGGCTCTTTTATCCGGGCGGCATGTTTGTATTTTATCACGATCCCCCCCTGTGTTGATTCCCGTCATCACAAAGACTTCCGCGCGAACCGGCGTAAACCTCGGACCCGTACAGGCGCAAATCAGGCGGCAAAACCTGCTGTTCGCAGGGTTTTTCCGGCTGCCGCAACCGCTTGATAAGAAGTCGCGCGGCCGCCTCGCCCATTCCCACTACGTCGCGAGAAATATGACTGTGTTTTTCCCCGAAAATTTCCACCCCCTCCACTTTGTCGAAACAGATATAGGCGATATCGGCCGGGACCTTCATGCCGAAATCGTAGACCGCCTGCAGGAATCCCGCGCCGCTCATGTTGTTGCTGCAGAAAACCGCGGTGGGTATATCCCCATCCAGCAACATGTTCTTCGTCTGTTCATAACTCATTTCGCGCTTGAATTCTCCGTGCAGGACATACCGATCGTCGATCGGAAGGCCGTATTCCTTCATGGCCTTTTCAAAGCCGGCGTATCGCTGCTTGCCATGGGTCATGCTCATATCTCCCGCAAGGATACCGATCCGTTCATGCCCAGCCTTGATAAGCGCTTCGGTGGCGAGGTACGCGCCTTCCAGGTTATTGAAATAGACGCCGTCGCACTGAAAGTTGGGAATCACGCGGTCCAGGAGAACGATGGCGGCGCCCATTTCAGCGAGGCCGGTCAATTGCCTGCGAATCCTAGCGCCCGCGTCAGCGGTGCTGTATTCGGCGGCGGGCGTCATTATCAGCCCTTTGACCCGCTGGTGAAACATCATTTCCAGCGCGCGTACGTCCTTTTTCGCTTTGTTGTCGGTGTTGCAGAAAAAAATTACCATATCGTTTTCGTCAGCGACATTGCTGATACCAGCCAAAATCTCCGCGAAAAACGAGTTGTGCGCCTCCGGGATAATGACCCCGACAATGTTGTTGGAGCGCTTAGAGAGATTCTGCGCAGCCGCCGAGGGGCTGTATTTTTTTTCGCGGATAATATTCTGAACCTTGCGCAGGGTTGCCTCGCTCACATTGCCCTTGCCGTTAATCACGCGCGATACGGTGGCTTTCCCTACGCCGGCCAAAAG
>JAISDQ010000210.1 GCA_031264605.1 Synergistaceae bacterium
GCGTGCGGCGGCGCTTTCGCGGCTGAAAAGACAAGGGTCGCGCTGGTGCTCTCTGGATTTTTGGGCGACAAGTCGTTCAACGATTCGGCTTACGAGGGCCTGCAACGCGCCATCGACGAGTTCGGCATCGAGGTTAAAGTGCTCGAATCGAAAAACCCGGCGGACTGGGATTCGAACCTGATAGCCATGGCGGATGAAAAATACGACCTGGTCGTCGGAAGCAGCACTCAGCTTCAGGAGATTATAGCTAACCACGCCGCGGATTTTCCGGATGTCAAATTCGCGATAATCGACGGCGTTGTAAAAGCCCCCAACGTCATGTCGGCCATATTCGCCCAGAATGAGGGATCGTTCCTCGCGGGCGCGGCGGCGGCGCTGTTCACTGTCAAGACCGATATCGCGGGCGTGAACGATCAGAAGGTAATCGGCTGGGTCGGCGGAATGGACATCCCCGTTCTTCACGACTTTCTCGTCGGCTACGAGCAGGGCGCGGCGTATATCGACCCCGAGACCAAAGTGCTCGTATCCTTTGCCGGAACGTTCAACGACCCGCTTAAAGGCAAAGAGCTGACCCTCGCGCAGTATCAGCAGGGCGCCGACATAGTGATGAACGTGGCGTCCAATACCGGCAACGGCATCCTGGAAGCCGCCAAGGAGTCGAACCTCTACGCGATAGGCGTCGATCTCGACCAGGACGACATCTATCCGGGCAACATCCTCACTTCCATGCTGAAACGCGTCGATATGGGAACATACCTCATCACCAAAGCCGTCGTCGAAGGCAATTTCGAGGGCGGCAAGACGCTGCTGATGGATATATCGAATGGCGGCATAGGGCTGACCAAAATGGAAGTCATGAAAAACGCCCTCGGCGACAAATTCCCGCAGGACATTCTGGACAGAATCATAGCGTTGGAAGAAGAGGTAAAGAGCGGTAAAATCAAGGTCGTTTCATACGAAGGTTTCCAGCGCGACTAAAAAAATAACTGAGCGGCGGCCGCGCGCGTAGCGCGGCCGTTTCAGGGAAAATTCAAAACAGGGGTTTTGGGCTTGGATACTCTCATAGAAATGAAGGGCATCAAAAAAAATTTCGGCGATATCGCGGCTCTGCGGGACGGATATTTCAGCCTGAGCGTCGGCGAGATACATTCCATCGTCGGCGAGAACGGGGCCGGCAAGTCCACGCTGATGAAAATCCTTTACGGCCTTCACTCTCCGGACGAAGGCGAAATAACCTTTGCCGGCGGCGGGGGAGCGGAAACGGTCTCGTCGCTGTCTCCCAAAAAAGCTATATCCCACGGCATAGGCATGGTGCATCAGGAATTCATGCTGGCGTCCGAAATGACGGTGCTCGAAAATGTCATTCTGGGATTCGAGCCCCGCAAGGGCATCGGCATCGACAGAGCGGCGGCCATAGCCAAAATAGAAGAATACGGCAGCGCTTACAACCTCGGC
Source organism: Synergistaceae bacterium (assembly GCA_031264605.1). Classification (GTDB taxonomy): domain Bacteria; phylum Synergistota; class Synergistia; order Synergistales; family Synergistaceae; genus JAIRKI01. The sequence continues at coordinate 1,456 of JAISDQ010000210.1, forward strand.
GTCAGGCACGGGGCGAAAATACGCGATATCTCGGTCGGCGAGGCGCAGCGCGTCGAAATTATAAAAATTCTCTACCGCGGGGCAAACATCATCATCCTCGACGAACCGACCGCGGTGCTGACTCCCATGGAAGCGGCGAAACTTTTCAAGATTCTCCGCTCCATGAAAGAGGGCGGCAAATCCATCATCTTCATATCCCACAAGCTGGACGAAGTGATGGCCATAAGCGACAGAATAACCGTCATGCGGGGGGGCGTTCACGTATCCACGCTCGACAGCGCCAAAACGTCCATACCCGAACTGGCGCGCCTCATGGTGGGACGCGACATCTTTCTCGGCGGCTCGCCTCCGCCGGCGCGCCCCGGAAACACGGTGCTGGAAATAGACAATATATGGGTTCCCGGCGAAAAAGAGCTGTCCAAACTGCGCGGCGTCTCGCTGGAAGTGAAAAGCGGCGAGATCCTCGGCATAGCGGGGGTGAACGGCAACGGGCAGAGCGAACTGGCTGAAGCGGCGGCCGGGTTGCGGCCCATACAACGCGGAAGCGTGAAACTCCTCGGACGGGCCATAGAGTCCGCTTCCCCTCTGGAGCGCCGCCGCGCCGGAATGAGCCATATTCCTGAAGACCGTAACACCATGGGTCTCAACAGGCATACAGATTTAAAGGACAACTTCATCTGCTCGTCATTCCGTGAACCGCCCATATCGTCGCGCGGCGTCATCGACCGGGACAAAGCCCGCGAAACGGCAAAAGAGAGAATGGAAGCGTTCGACGTCAGGCCGTGCGACCCGGACGCTCCGGCTCAGTCGCTGTCGGGCGGCAACGCGCAGAAAGTTGTGGTTTCGCGGGAAATGGGCTACGACGCGCCATTCCTGCTGGCGGCGCAGCCTACGCGGGGAGTGGACATCGGTTCGATAGAGAAGATACGCGGCGAACTCAACAAAGCGCGTGAACGCGGCGCCGCCGTATTGCTGATATCGTCCGACCTCGAGGAAATCCTTGCCCTTTCCGACAGAATCGCCGTCATGTACGAGGGGCGGATTACCGGAATATTGCAAAGAAGCGAGGCTGACGAGGAAAATGTCGGGCTTCTCATGACGGGACATCCCGCGGAGGATACTAAAGGTGTTTAAAAATTCGCTCAAAAACACGGCCTTCACCATAGCCGTTTCATTCCTGTTGGGCGCGGCGGCGGTCTGGCTGCTGGGCTACAGCCCGGTTGAGGCTTATAAACAGCTCTTTCGCGGGGCTTTTGTCGGAAAACTGAATCTCGGCGGAACTTTGGAGCGCTTCGTTCCGCTCATGCTCACCGCTCTCGCGTTCGCCGTATCGGCAAAAGTGGCGGTTTTCAACGTCGGAGTGGAGGGCGAGCTGTATCTGGGCGCCATATGCGCCGCGTGGGCCGGTTTCGCGATAAAGGGCCTCCCTCCGGTAATTCACATTCCAATATGCATAGCGTTTGGAATGGCGGCGGGCGGCGCGTGGGCCATAATACCGGCGGCGCTGAAAGCGTACTGGAAGGTCAATGAAGTCTGCGTCACAATATTGATGAATTATGTCGCCACCTATGTTACCTCGTATCTTGTCGCTTATCCGCTGTCCGCGAAAACGGGAGTGCCGCAGACCCCGGGGATGGAGGCGAGCGCGCGGCTGTTTCGCGTAATGCGCCCAAGCCGGGCCAATATCGGCATATTCATAGCGATAGGCGCTTTCGCGCTGGTCTGTTTCATTCTCACCCGCACTACGTGGGGCTATCGCATAAGGCAGGTGGGCGAAAACCCTCATTTTGCCGAGTTCGCCGGCATACGCCCCAAAGCCGTGATGATATGGGGAATGATAATGTCGGGGGCGCTGGGCGGCCTTGCGGGATCGCTCGAAGTGATGGGAATATACGGCTATTTCCTCGACAGCTTTTCGCCCGGCATAGCGTTTGACGGAATGTTGGCGTCCCTTATAGCCAAAAACGACCTGAAAATGATCCCCGTGCTGTCGCTCTTTCTGGCGGTGCTGAAAACGGGCGCTCTGGGCATGGAGCG
>JAISDQ010000230.1 GCA_031264605.1 Synergistaceae bacterium
CAATCTGCACTCGGTAAAAACTCGCGTCGATATCCCGGAATACGACCGCGGCAAACTCGAAGATTCGATCGTGCATATTGGCCTCGGGCATTTTCACCGCGCGCACCAGGTATATTATCTCGAAGTTTTGCTGAACCGCGGAATCACCCGCGACGGGATATTCGAAATGAACATCGTGCCCGATTCTTTTCCCCTCTCGGACATATTCGCGCGCCAAAACTGTCTTTACACCCTCATAACGAAATCCCCCGACGGAGCGTCCTCGGCGAGGGTGATCGGCGCCATAAAGGGGTATCTCAACGCGTCGCGCGGCAAAGAGAAGGGCGTATCGCGCCTCGCCGACGACAGGACGAAACTCGTCACCCTCACAGTTACGGAGAACGGTTATTATTACGATAAAAAATCGGGCGGCCCCGACATGAACGACCCTGCCGTGCGCCACGATCTCGAAAATCCGGCGGAGCCTGCCACCGCTGCCGGATTCCTCTCCGCAGCGCTTAAACGCAGATACGAAAACGGCCGCAAACCCCTCACCGTCATGAGCTGCGATAACATCCCGGCGAACGGCCGCGTCCTCGAATCGTGCGTGATGTCGTTCTGCCGGGAACTCTATCCGGAAATAGTCCCCTGGATCGAGGACAGCGTAAGTTTCCCATGCTCGATGGTCGACAGGATAACGCCGGGCACGACGCCCGAACTTGTGGACGAGCTGAAAAACCGATACGGCGTCTCCGACGCCTGGCCCGTCTGCGGAGAAGATTTCATCCAGTGGGTGCTGGAGGATAATTTCAAAACCCAGGTTCCCGATTACGCCGCCGCCGGGGTGCAGGTCGTAAAAGACGTGGAGCCCTACGAATTCATGAAGATGCGCCTGTTGAACGGGAGCCACGCGGCGCTTGGATTTTCGTCCTATCTGATGGGCTTCAGGATGGTCGACGAGGCCGTCTCACACCCGCCGATGAGGGATTTCATCAGGAAATATTATATGGAAGAAGTCACCCCGACGCTCGAACCCGTGCCAGGCATCGACCTGAACGCTTACAAGGACACGCTTGTGAGCCGTTTTTCCAACAAGAGCATAGCCGACACGATACTGCGCCTGACGGCTTTCAGCTCAGTCCGTTTCACGAACTTCGTCCTGAAGCCCCTTTCGATAGCCATTCACAACGGCCTGCCCCATAAAGCCATCACGTTTGCCGTGGCCGGTTGCGCGCGTTTCCTCTCGGGCACGGACGAACAGGGTCGTCCGATACCGGTGGCGAGCGATATCGACGACGTGACGGCGCTGAAAAAAGCCGCCGCCGGGGCGTTGGAAAATCCGGGAGATTTTCTCTCCAAAGCCGGGACTCTGGACCTGAACAGAGAAGAACTTACGGCTTTCGAGACGGAGTTCAAAGAATGTCTGAGCGCCATATATACTAGAGGCATCGAGGCGGTGCTCGCGGATGTCACGAAATGACCGTATCTTAAGCGAGTAAGAAATAAAGCGGCTTTTCGCCGCCCGCGACGACTGGGAAGATAGAATAAGAGAACATCGCACGGAGAATGCTTACTGGCATATCTCTGTTTATCTATTTTTTTGTCTATCGTCTTCGCGTTATCCTTCCATGTCAAATTGAAAGGCAGGGACAGGTCAGCCGAAAACGAAACACCTCCGTATGCCGTCACGATTATGAACACCGCGAGGGTTATATTTTTGCGCAGTCGCTCAGTTATTCTCATTTCGGTCACCCAAAAACTCTTGAAGATCATAACCCATATTTTTAAGTATACCGTATTTTAATATATAATGTGTGCGAAGAAACTTCATAATTTTGCGCCGCCTTTTATTTTATTAATAAGGAAGGTTTGATTCAGTGAAAGAAATCGCCAAAGTACTCAAGACATGCGTAGAGGACGCTTTCGACAGGCTCGGATGGGGCATGCGGGCGAAACTCATCATAATATTCGTCATCATCAAGGTAATTCCGCTTTTGATACTGGCGGTTCTGGCATGGAGACAGTCGTGGTCGCTGGGCGAGGAGATGGGAGTGCACACCGGGGAACTGACCGTGAAAGCCAACGAGGCGCTCGATACGATGAGCGACATAGCGGTCACCGACAGCACGAACGCGCTGAACGAGCGCGCGACCAGCGATATAGAGAGAATGACGACAGATACCGCGCGCCGTATAGCCGATTTTTTGTATAGCCGCGACGACGATATATTGGCGGCGGCGGCTTTGATTCCCGACGAAAACAGTTATCGCGTGTTCGTGGAGAACAGGCGCGGGCTTTTGGTCAAAGAGGGCGAGTGGGAACTGGCGGAAGACGATAAATCGTGGGTCCCGAAGAAAACCGCGGAACAGGGACCTCCGGTCAGGTCATCGAACGCGGAAAACGACGTGGCGTTCCACTACCGCCCCCCTGATTCCTTCAAATATGAAAACAGGCCGCTCTATCTGGAAATAACCTTTGTCGATACCGAGGGCAACGAGAGGATAAAGGCGACGACCTCCGACCAGGTGAGCGATGAACTCAAAGACGTTTCCGATCGCATGAATACCTATGTGCGCGCCGAAACGTACTTCCCCGAGCTTAAAAAGCTGAAGCCGGGCGAGATATACGTATCGGACGTGATAGGCGCGTACGTGAAGTCTCATATTATCGGCATGTATACGCCCGAAAACGCGGCCGCCGCCGGCGTGGAATTCGAGCCGGAGGAAGAGGCGTACGCCGGCGAGGAGAACCCGTTGGGGAAGCGTTTCAAGGGGATAGTGCGCTGGGCCACGCCCGTGACCGACGAAAAAGGCGAAATAACCGGATACGTGACGCTGGCGTTGGATCACGACCATATCATGGAGTTCACGTCGCATCTCATGCCCACGCCCGAGCGTTATACGGAGACGCCCAGCGCCTACGAGGGGAATTACGCTTTTATCTGGGACTACAAATGCCGCAGCATCGCTCACCCGAGGCACCATTCGATAGTGGGGTACGACCCCGAGACCGGCCTGCCCGAAATACCCTGGCTCGAGCAGAGCATTTATGACGAATGGCAGGCAAGCGGCAGGAGTTATATTGATTTCATAAAGGACGTGCCGGTTTTCAATGACCAATCGCGATCCAAAAAACCGGCCGAACAATTGACCAAGGCCGGTTTAGTAGGATTAGACGGCAGATATCTCAACAACGCGCCGCAGTGCACCGGTTGGATGGATTTGACGAGCGAAGGCGGCTCCGGCTCGTTCACCATTCTCTGGAGCGGCTTGATGAAACTAACTACGGCGGCGGCGATCCCCTATTACACCGGCCAATACGGACAATCGAGACGCGGTTTCGCGATGGTGACCATTGGCGCGGGGCTCGACGATTTCCACGGCCCGGCACTCGCGACGGAAACACTGCTCGATAAAGTGACTTCCGACACCAACAAAGACCTGACGGACATGGCGAACGACACTCAGAACGCGATCAAAAACAATCTCGCGAGAACCGCGGCCCAGCTCGTCATATCCGCGGGCCTGATGATTGCCCTGGTCGTTTTTATAGCCATCTGGATGGCCTCCATATTCACGAAACGCATTATGTATTTCATAAACGGCATCTCGCGCTTTCGCGCCGGCGAACGACATTTTCGCTTCCATTCGAAGACGAAAGACGAAATGGGGATGCTTGCCGATTCTTTCGACGAAATGGCGGACAGGCTGGTGGAAAGCGTGAGCGGCCTCTTGGTCATAATTGACATGGACTGTAAGGTGCTCTACGCGAACAGGCACAGTCTGAAAATGATGAAAAAGACGATAGATGAAGTTGTGGGATCGCCCTACAGCAAAATCAGCATATATCCGGTGGGCTCGCAGTATTGTCCCTTGTCGGCGCTCGACGAGAACCGCGAGGCGGATGTCCTGTTCTTTCCCGAAAGCGGCCGTTATTTCAAGGGCAAAGCGACATATCTCTACGACAAGGACGGCAAGAAAACCGGATACATCATCAATTCCGAAGACGTAACGGAGATGGCGCTCGAACAGAAACAGCTGAAAGAGACTCAGTTGGAACTCAAAAAAGCCGTGAACGACGCGAACAGGGCCAACGAATACAAGGGCGAGTTTTTGGCCAGAATGAGCCATGAAATAAGAACCCCCATGAGCGCGATCATAGGCATGACGAATATAGTCAAAAGAAAACTGACCGGAGAGCATGACGCCGAACCCGAAATCCTCTCCAATCTGCGGCAGATAGAGGAATCGTCGCAGCATCTTCTGGGGCTTTTGAACGACATACTGGATTTGTCGAAGATAGACGCCGGCAAAATAGAGATGTCGATGGAGACCGTCAATATACACAAGCTCGCCAATACTGTGGCGTCGATAATAAAGCCCAGATGCGCCGAAAAAAATATAGATTTCGATATGATCCTGGAAACGCCTCCGACAACTCTCGCCGTGACCGACCCTCTGCGGTTGAGGCAGGTGCTGATAAACCTCCTTGGCAACGCGGTCAAATTCACCCCGGAACTGGGCCGCATAGTTTTCGATATCAGGCAGCTCGAATCCGCGGACGGCAAAATAAAATTCTCGTTTGCCGTGAAGGACAACGGCGTCGGTATATCCGACGAGGCCAAACGGACGCTGTTCCAGCCTTTCGAACAGGGCGGGGCCAGAGTAGCCAAGCGTTACGGCGGCACCGGGCTGGGCCTTGCCATAAGCCGGAGCATAGTGCGGCTGCTCGGAGGGGATATAACCGTAGAGAGCGGGGCCAGCGAAGGCAGTACGTTCAGTTTTTGCCTGTGGATGAAAGAGGCCGACTCCGAAATATCCGAAGTGCCCGAGGAAGGCGTTCATATAGAGGGGAAAGACCTCTTTGCGGGCAAACACGCCTTATTGGTTGACGACGTCGCAATCAACAGGATTATCGCGGCCGATTTGCTCGAATCCACAGGCATCGAAATAGACGAGGCGGAGGACGGGGAGGAAGCGGTCAGGATGTTCGAGGCTTCCGAACCTTGGACTTACGATATAATTTACATGGACATTCAAATGCCCAAAATGGACGGCTACGAAGCCTCGTCGCTGATTCGCGCGACGGCGAGGGAGGACGCGCTCGTTCCGATAGTCGCCCTTACCGCCAACGCCTTCAAAGACGACATAGAAAACGCCATTCGAAACGGGATGAACGCCCATCTGGCAAAGCCTCTCGATATGCATAAGCTGATAGAGACTACGTTCCGGCTGATAAAAAGTTCGAAATAAACGCGATCAGATTTTCGTGCGGCTGACTTCGGTTTCCGCGGAGCCGACGTGAAACCGTATGAAGAGTTTATTTCCGGGCGAAAGGGAAGACGCGTTCACGACGGTGCGTCCCCGTTCGTCCGTGCAGATGGAAAACCCCCGGCCCAGCACCGCTAACGGGGACATGGCGTCAATGGCGGCGGCGGCTTGGGCCAGAAACAATTCGCTCCGTTCTATCGAAGCGTTTACCATTCGCGCGAGTTCGAGTGATTTTTCCCTCAGGTAGTTTTCGTTTTCGTTCAGGACCGAGTTCATCGAGCGCCGCAGTTTTTCCGACGCTTGCCGCGCGAACGTCCGGTTTTTGAACATCGTGTTTTCCACGCATGAACGCATGCGATCCTCGGCGGCCGACAGGAATATCCGCGTTTCCCCCTTGTCCGGGAAAACCCGTTCAGCGGCGGCGGAAGGCGTCGGAAGGGCGACATCGGCCGCGAGGTCGGCGAGCGAATTGTCGATCTGGTGGCCTACGCCGGTTACGACCGGCAACGGGCAGCTTCGTACCGCCCTCACGATTCTTTCGTCGTCGAAGGGCGAAAGATCGTCTTTCGCTCCTCCGCCCCTTGCCAGGATTACGCATTCGGCGCCCGGAATCCTGCCGGCAAGCGCCAAAGCCCGCGAGACCTGGGCGGGCGCGTCGATTCCCTGAACGGTGGCGGGGATTATCACAATATCTATAAAGGGCGCCCGCTTGCGGGACACTTCGAGGATATCTTTGACGGCGGCTCCCGTGGAGCTAGTTATGACGGCTATTTTCGACGGGTATTTCGGAATGGGGCGTTTATGGCGCGGATCGAACAATCCCTCGTTTTCGAGCGCTCTTCTCAATTCCTCGCGCGCTCTCTGCTGAGCCCCCACGCCAAGCGGCATCAGGCGCGTAGCGTAGAGCTGGTAAGAGCCGGTCTTCGTGTATACGTCCACGCTTCCGGAGACTATCACTTCATCGCCGTCGCGCGGCCATGAAATCACGCTCACGGAATAAGAACGCCAGAGAACGGCGGCTATTCTCGACTCGTTTCCGGCAAGGGTGAAATATACGTGTCCGCTGCTATGGCGTTTGAAATTCTGAATTTCTCCGCGCACCGAGACCGATTTGAGCAGCGCGGAGCGGCTGATTACGTCTCTTATCGTGTTCGAGAGTTCGTCTACCGTCTGCGTTTTGGAAGACGGTGAAGCGTCAAACATCATGGGAACCGTTTTCGCCTGCCGTCTTTTCGGAGTTCCGATCCGTGCTTTCGACCGAGCGGACGATTCGGCCCAGAACGCCGTTCACGAAACTGCCGGATTCCACCGTGCCGAACATTTTTGTCAGCTCGACGGCCTCGGATATCGCCACCGCCAAAGGCACCTTGCGCTCGATGAGGCCCTCGCACAGCGCCAAACGTATGGACGCTCTGTCGACGGCTACCATCCGCTCGGTTCTCCAGCCAACGATATACTCTCTGAGCAGGGAGTCGATATCATCGGTATGACGAGCCACGGCGCGCACGAGGAAACCGGCGTACTCGGCCACGTCTTCCCGTTCGTCGCCCCAAGGAAACATCTCTATGGCTTCGTTCGGAGTGAGCGCTGGACGGAGATCCAATTGATAAATCAGTTGCAGGGCGATCTCCCTCGCCCTGCGTCTTCTTTGAGGCAGTGAACCTTTGCCCAAAAAATCATCTCCTGAAGTCTTTTACTATTTTTTTTATGACGTTTTTTCCCTCGTCGGAGAGTATCAGCCATGAGACTGCGTATCCGAGAAGCGCGGCGCCCGCCGCCCATAAAACGCCCCGTATGCCAAGATTCGCGACGGCCGCGATCCCTCCGGCCACGGCCGCCCAGAAGATCGGTTTTTTGAGAATGGGATAGGCGGCGGCGTATTCTTCGGGAGTCTTTCGTATCCAGTTGATATGCACCATAATCCCCGTCGGCTCGAAAAACTGTTCGAAACTGTCGGTGACCGCGAGCCTTTTCTGGGGATCGTCCTTTTCCGGCAGAGTGATATAAATGTTCATCAGGCTCTGATCCCCGACAAACGACACTTCCTGGCACACAAATTCAGGGGGCAGGCGGTTCACGGCCAAGCGGCGGAAGGCATCTCCGTCCAGCCATATTTTGCCGTGTTTGGTTATCGTCCAGAGAAATAACATCGCGTGCCTCCAATCTCCCGGCAAACTGCGCCTTTGTGTTCAGATATTTTCGACGCCTGCCGTGCTGTCCTGTGCCGCGGATTCTTCCGAATCGGCAGGTTTGTCGGTGAAAGTTATTCCCTGCACGTATACGTTTACCGATTTGACGGTATATCCCGTAAATCTTTCGATCTGGTCCTTCACGGCTTCCTGGACGTCCCAGCACACGTCTGGAATGCGAAGGCTGTATTTTACGGATACATACGTATCGACCTGTATCTCGGGCGCGTCGCCGTCGGAAATGGCGATTCTGACGCCGTTCGCCGCTTTTCTGCCCATTCTGAGGTTCGCCATGAGGCCGGGATTCGCGGGCAGAATGCCCTCCACCGACGTCAGAGCTTTTATGGCGAGCTGAGAAATCACGTCCTCCGAAATGCGGATTTTCCCTTCGAGTCCCGTTTGGTCGACGGTATGGCTCTCGGATATTTCTCCTTCAGCCGCGGAATTTTCAAACTCATCGTTGTTATCCACCATTTATACCTCCTTTTATATTTATTGAAGCGATATACCGGCGAAATATCCTATAGCAGCGGGCGCTGATCACTGCTTGAAAGGTTTCCCGCAATGGGGGCAGAGAAGGTCTTCGTCCTCGTCATAAACGTCCGGCTGGTAAAAAAAGTCTTTTCCGCATTCCGGACAGGTGGCCGGCTCATATTCTTCCTCTTCATCCTCGTCTTCGTCGAACGCATCGTCCTCGGAGTCATACGCGTCATTTTCACTGGCGCCGTCGATCGACATCATTTCGTCCTCCAGGTCCTCCACGTACTCTCTCATGTCGGCCTGTTCGGAAGCGATCTCGTCAAGTTCATCGGTTATCGCTTCGAACGCGCCCAAAAGCGCCTCGTGAAATTTCGACATTCCGGCATTTTCCGCTATATTCTGCCCTTCAATCAAACCACGCAAATAAGCTATCTTTTCACGCGCGCTCATCTTTTTCCCCTCCATGTTTTCGGTTTATTTACCGCACATCAGTTCTTTTTGGCCCGTTCCAAATATTCCCCCGTACGCGTGTCTACCACGACCGTTTCCCCGTTTTCGATGAAAAAAGGAACCGTTATGACAAGCCCGGTCTCGGTAGTCGCGGGTTTCCCACCGCCTGAAGCCGTGTCTCCCTTGAAACCCGGCGGCGTGTCGGTAACGACCAATTCCACTGATTTCGGCAACTCCACGCCCATGACCCTGCCTTCGTACATGTCGAAGCTGACTTCAAGGTTGTCGGTCAGGTATTTCACCGCGTCCGCGAGGATGTCACCGGATAAAAACACCTGGTCGTAAGTCTCCATATCCATGAAGACGTAGTCGCTGCCGTCGTGATACTGGTATTGCGCGGGTTTTTCGTCGAAAATGATCCTTTCGAAGCGCTCGCCGGATTTGAACGATTGCTCGACCGACGACCCCGTTTCCAGGTTTCGCAGCTTACCGCGGACGATAGCTCCCCCGCGCCCCATTTTATGATGGGAACACTCCAGGATGTACCACATCCCGCCCTCCCATTTTATTTTGAGTCCAGGCCTGAAATCACTCGTGTCCACTATTTGCGCCATCCGAAAACCTCCCGTTGCTTGCTTTGTTCCAGATTTTTCCGCGAATTTTATTTATCCGAGAAGCCTCTCGAGTTCCTTCGTGTCGTAAGAGTATACAAAGGCGTCGGATCTAGTGATGTATCCTTCCGATACCAGGCGCGCGAGGTCTTGATCCATGGTATGCATGCCCATGGCGGCTCCGGTTTGCATTATGCCTTTTATCTGAGACGTCTTGGCCTCCCTGACGCAGTTGCGGACGGCCGGATTCGCGAGGAGCAGTTCAGTGGCCACCATTCGCCCGCCTCCGGGAAGGGGCAGCAATTGCTGCGAGCAAACGCCCACGAGAATGTTCGCGAGCTGTATTCTGACCTGGTCCTGCTGATGCGGCGGAAATACGTCTATTATACGGTCGATTGTCTGAGCGGCGTCCGGCGTGTGCAGGGTTCCGAATACCAAATGCCCCGTTTCGGCGGCGGTTACCGCGGCCGAGGACGTCTCCAAGTCCCGCATTTCTCCGATGAGAATGACGTCGGGGTCTTGCCTCAACGCCCTTTTGAGCGCCTCGGCAAAACTTCTGGTGTCGCTTCCTATTTCGCGCTGGTGGATTACGGAGCGCTCCGATATATACAAATATTCGATGGGATCTTCGATCGTGATTATATGGCAGAATCGCGTCATGTTAATCTGCTGGACTATGGCGGCCAGCGTGGTCGATTTTCCCGAGCCCGTAGGACCCGTCACTAGAAAAAGCCCTCTCATCTTATTGGCTATTTCCTCGATGGCGGGCGAGAGCATCAGTTGTTTCGTGGTACGGATGTTGGACGTTATGACGCGCAGCGCCGTACAAAGGTTGCCGCGCTCATAGGCGCAATTGCCCCTGAAACGCGAATTCAACTCTTCAGAAGCGTGGAACGTGAAACTGAAGTCGAGTTCCTTGTCTCTTTGAAGCGTCTCCAATTGACTGGGAGACAGGATAGCGGTCAACATCTCGAGATGTTCGGTAGAAGTGATCGGTTCGCCCAAGAAGTTCAGCGTCCCGTCCATTCTTATCGCGGCGGGAATGCCCACGCTCAAATGAAGATCGCTTCCTTTTCTTTTCAGCGTTTCCACGAGCAATACATGAATCGGATAAGCCATTTAAGCGGACGCTCCTTATTCGTTATGGACGGTCAGAGCAATCATTTCTTCGACGGAAGTGACGCCTGAAAGCACGTTTCGGAGGGCGCTCTGTACCAAAACGTGCATGCCGCCTTCCATCGCGGCCTGGCGTATCTCCGGCACCGGAGCGCTCGTGTTTATCAGGTTTTTCACCCGATCGGTCACTTCCATTACCTCGACTATCGCGATACGGCCCTTATATCCCGTGTTGCGGCAGTTGTCGCATCCCACGGGCGCGTATACCGAAATGCCGGGCTGGAGCCCGTATTCAGCCGCTATGTTCTCGGGGAGCGCGTACTCGGCCTTGCACATTGGGCAAAGCCTGCGAAGGAGCCGCTGCGCGACCACGGCTACGAGCGACGTCGAAATCATATACGCCGCGACTCCCATGTCTATGAGCCTGACCACGGAACTGGGCGCGTCGTTAGTGTGAAGCGTGGACAGCACCAGATGTCCGGTGAGAGCCGCGCGTACCGCGAGTTCAGCGGTCGGGTAATCTCGAATTTCTCCGACCATTATCTTGTCGGGGTCTTGCCGCAAAATCGAGCGGAGCGCTTCGGTAAATGTGAGGCCGGCTTTTTCGTTGACCTGAACCTGATTTAATCCGGGCATCGTGTATTCGACCGGGTCTTCCACTGTGATGACGTTAACGTCCGGCTGGTTCAGGATTTCGAGCAGAGAGTAGAGCGTGGTTGATTTGCCGGAACCGGTGGGCCCCGTTATGAGGAATATTCCATGTGGGGCCTCGATGTTTCTTGTGAGTACCGCGATGTCGTCCTCGAACAGTCCCAGATTTGTGAGGCCAACTTTCGAGGCGCTCTGGTCGAGAAGGCGCATGACGACCTTTTCGCCGTATATGGTTGGCAGCGTATTGACGCGAAGGTCTATGCGCTTGTCCAGCACTTTCACTATAATGCGTCCGTCCTGAGGTTTCCTCCGTTCGGATATGTCCATACCGGCTATTATCTTGAGGCGCGAGATGACGGCCGGATGAAGCGAGGCCGGATACTCCACGTATTCGAAAAGGGCGCCGTCGACGCGGAAACGCACCTTCGACATCTTTTCGTAGACTTCGATATGGACGTCGGATACCTGGTCTTTGACGGCCTGCTCCAGAATATTGCTCACGAGCCTGACGACAGGAGCGTCTTCGGCGGAGACCCCCGCCACGTCCTGCGCCAGTCCGGCCGTGGTGATCGACGTCGCGAAATCCTCCGACGAGGCCTCGAATTCATCTATGGCCGATTTCAGGCTTCCCTGTACCTTGTAGAAATTCATCAAAGCGCGCCTTACGTCCGACGCGGTAGCTACGTTTATGTCGAACTCGGCGTTGGTGATCATCCTCAGTTCGTCGATAGCGATGACGTTCAGAGGATCCGACATCGCTATAGCTATCTTTCCGGAGTCGAGAATCGCCAGCGGCACAATTTCGAGCCTTTGAGCCACCGCCTCCGGTATGATTTTAATGGCTTCCGGAGCCGGCTTGTATTTCGCCAGCGAGATGAGCGGCAGTTTCAACTGCCTGCTGAGCGCGTCCGCCAGTTGGCGCTCCGTCAGCCATCCGTTTTTGAGCAGGATTTCCCCCAGACGCATCCGGGAAATTTTTTGCTCTTCAAGCGAAGCGGTAAGCGTTTCTTTTGAAATCGCCCCGGCGTCGACAAGCAGGTCGCCAAGTTTAAGGTGTCTCCAATCCTCGTTTGATGAACTCATAGAGGTCACTCCGTTCTATGCGATATTGCACGAAAAAACCAAGTTTCATTATATCTTAACAAAAGGGTAAGGCGCAACAAAAACATTTTCGAGTAATGCTGGCTCGATCGCGGAGTGGTTTCGCGGCATTCGTTCCGCCAAGGGAGAGCGGCGGGATATGAAATTTTGGCGGGCGGCGCTCCTTATGGCGTCCGATTTTTCTCCGTCAATCAGAGGGCCGCGCCCGGATATTCAGCCACGTATCGTTTCGCGATCCTCGTTTCCCTCACGCGCATATTATATGCGACATTGCCCGCGAAATAGGTGTAAGATATGAAATATACGAATTATAAAGAGCGTTCAAAAAAGTTTGTTGGCAATAACATTACATAACGAAAAAACAACGCTCCGCGCAAAATAAAGAGGTCATTGCCCTTGCAATATTAACACTTATTAGGTAGTATACATTATACGATGAAAAATTATTTATACGGGCAAAAAAATAAGGTAACGGCGCGCGTCTCTTCGTAAGGGGGCGCGTTTATGGTGCGGTAGGACGCATGTATCAAAACAAGGAGGAGCGATTATGGGAGAGAGATTCGCGGAAAAAGATCTGGCCAGGCTCGACGAAGTGCTGGCCGACCTGGGCAGTCAGAGGGGGACGCTGATTCCCATCCTTCAGAAAGCGCAGGAGATATTCGGGTATCTGCCCAGAGAAGTTCTGATTCGCATCAGCGAAAAAATCAACGTTCCGATCAGCCAGATTTACGGAGTGGTCACTTTCTACGCGCAGTTCCACCTCAAGCCGCGGGGAAAAAATATAGTCCGTTCATGCCAGGGCACCGCCTGCCACGTCAGGGGCGCCAAGGCCATATTGGCCGAACTGAGGAAACAGCTCGGGCTCGAAGAGGGAGAAAGCACCACAAAAGACCTCGGTTTCACGCTCGAAACCGTCGCCTGCATAGGCTGCTGCGGGCTCGCTCCGGTTCTGATGATAAACGACGAGACGCACGGCCGTCTCGTTCCGGACGCGATAAAGGGCATCCTCGACAATTACAGATAATCGGGACAGCGAGTACGGAATAATTACAAGGAGGCAGTTTGGGATGGCTATAAAGAGTTTGGACGATCTCAGAAAGATAAAGGAAAGCGCGAAACAGGCCACCAACGCCCGCCACGAAAGCGGGACGCAGGTGATAGTGGGAATGGGCACTTGCGGTATCGCCGCGGGCGCGCGCACGATAATGACGGCGATACTGGACGAGGTGTCGAAGCGCGGACTTCAGAACGTATCCGTGATGCAGACCGGATGTATCGGGATGTGCCAGAGAGAGCCGCTTGTGGACATAGTTCGCCCCGGAGAACCGAGGGTGACGTACGGAAACGTGAAACCCGAAGACGTGCCGAGGATCATCTCGGAACATCTGGTCAACGGGCGCATACTGAGCGACCTGGTCGTCGCTAAAATTTAAACGGCATCTATCGAGACAGGGAAACGGGAGGAATAGAAAATGGAAAAGCTCGCAAGAGCCCACGTTCTTTGCTGCGGCGGCACCGGCTGCTCGTCGTCGGGATCGAAGGAAATAATTCCCGCGCTGAAGGAGAAATTGGCGGCGCGCGGCATGGCGGACGAGGTGAAAGTTGTCGAGACCGGCTGTCACGGCCTCTGCGAACTCGGGCCGCTCGTTATAGTTTATCCCGAGGGCGTGTTTTACACCAGGGTGCAACTGTCGGACGTCGACGAAATAGTGGAAACTCATCTCGTAAAGGGGCGCGTGATCGAAAGGCTGCTTTTCAGGGAACCGGCGACGCTCGCGAGCGTGCCCGACTACGACGACATAGCCTTTTACAAAAAACAGCACCGCTACGCCCTGGTGAATTGCGGACACATCAACCCCGAATCAATGGAAGAATACATAGGCGCGGAGGGTTACGAGGGCTTGGCCAAAGCCCTGGCTATGAAACCCGAGGACGTGATCGCCGAGATCAAAAAATCCGGGCTGCGCGGACGCGGCGGCGCGGGATTCCCGACCGGCAATAAATGGCAGTTCACCAGAAACGCCGCGGGGGACAAGAAATACGTCGTATGCAACGCCGACGAGGGAGACCCCGGCGCTTTCATGGACCGCTCCGTTCTCGAGGGCGACCCGCACAGGGTGCTTGAAGGCATGATAATCTGCGGATACGCCGTGGGCGCGGACGAAGGCTATATTTACTGCCGCGCGGAATACCCGCTCGCGATAAAACGCCTGCAGGGCGCGATAAAGCAGGCGATGGAGGCGGGACTGCTCGGCGATAATATTCTGGAGAGCGGTTTCAGCTTCACCATTCATATAAAGGAAGGCGCCGGCGCTTTCGTGTGCGGCGAGGAGACGGCTCTTCTCGGCTCCATCGAGGGACGCCGCGGGATGCCCCGCCCGCGCCCCCCGTTCCCGGCCAACTCGGGTTTGTGGGGCAAGCCGACCAACATCAACAACGTCGAGACTTTCGCCAATATACCGTCGATAATGCGCGACGGCGGCGATTATTTCGCCTCGCAGGGCACCGAAACGAGCAAAGGCACCAAGGTGTTCGCGCTGACCGGCAAAATCAACAACACCGGGCTCGCCGAAGTGCCGATGGGCATAACGATGCGCGAGATCATTTACGATATCGGCGGCGGCATCCCGAACGGGAAAAAGTTTAAGGCGGTTCAGATAGGCGGGCCGTCCGGCGGCTGCCTCCCGGAACAGCTGCTCGACCTCGCGATCGACTACGAATCGCTCACCAAAGCCGGCGCTATGATGGGTTCCGGCGGCCTCGTCGTCATGGACGAGACGACCTGCATGGTGGACGTTGCGCGCTATTTCCTCAATTTCACCCAGGACGAATCGTGCGGAAAGTGTACCCCGTGCCGCGAGGGCACAAAACGAATGCTCGAAATTCTGAACCGGATATGTGACGGCAAGGGAACCGAAGACGACATCCCGCTTCTCGAATCGCTCGCCAAATCCATAAAAGCCGGCTCGCTCTGCGCTCTCGGCCAGACCGCGCCGAATCCGGTACTCTCCACTCTCAACTTCTTCCGTCACGAATACGAGGCGCACATAAGGGATCATAAATGCCCCGCCGGAGTCTGCACGGCTTTCGTCGGCTACACGATAACCGACGCCTGCCGCGGATGCGGGCTCTGCAAGAAAGCCTGCCCAGTGGAGGCCATATCGGGCGAAGTCAAATCGAAGCACGTCATCGATCCCGAAAAGTGCATCAAGTGCGGCGCTTGTCAGGCCAAATGCCCGTTCAAAGCTATCGATAAGGGATAAACCGGGAAGGAGAGAGAATACATTATGTCCAGTGTCAGCGAAACGACAATAAAAATGACAATAGACGGGCAGGACGTGACCGCCCCGAAAAGTTACACCATACTTCAGGCCGCGCGCCTGATCGGGCTGGATATCCCGCACCTCTGCTATCACCCCGAACTCGCGCGGGAGGGCAACTGCCGCGTGTGTCTCGTTGAGGTGGAAGGCGCGAAGTCGCTGGTGGCGAGTTGCGTGTTTCCCATAGCCGAAGGTATGAAGGTCCATACGAACAGCCCCTCTGTCAGGGAAACCCGCAAGACCGTAGTGGAACTCATGCTGGCGAACCATCCGCAGGATTGCCTTTTCTGCGTCAAAAACCAGAACTGCGAATTGCAGCAAATCGCGGCAGACCTCGGAATCAGGCAGGTCCGTTTCCACGGGGACAAGCGCGAGGCGCAAAAGGACGAGTCGAATCCATCGATCGTCCGCGATCCCGAAAAGTGCATCCTCTGCACGAGGTGCGTAAGGGCGTGTTCCGAGCGCCAGGGCCTCGACATATTCAGCTCGGTGAACAGAGGTTTCAAAAGCATCGTCGAACCGGCTTTCGGGCTCGGCCTCGATGAGGTCGCGTGCTCGTACTGCGGACAGTGCACCACGGTATGCCCTACGGCGGCGCTTACCGAGAAGGACGATACGCAGCTCGTGTGGGACGCGATATCCGATCCCGACAAATTCGTGGTCGTTCAGACCGCTCCTTCGGTGAGGATTGGCCTTGGCGAAGAGTTCGGCCTCAAATCCGGCGCCATCGTCACCGGAAAAATGGTCGCCGCTCTGCGCAGGGTAGGCTTCGACAGGGTGTTCGACACCGATTTCGCCGCGGACGAGACGATCATGGAGGAAGCGCACGAATTGCTTCACCGCATCAAGACCGGCGGAGTCCTCCCGATGGCGACTTCGTGCTCGCCCGGATGGATAAACTTCGTCGAGACGATGCATCCCGATTTCATTCCCCACCTTTCCACGGCCAAATCCCCGCAGGGGATGTTCGGCGCCACGGTGAAAACGTACTTCGCTGAGAGGGCCGGGATAGATCCGGCGAAGATAGTCTCGGTGTCCGTGATGCCGTGCACCGCCAAAAAGTGGGAGGCAAAACGCCCTCAACTCTGCGACAGCGGTTTCCGCGACGTCGATATAGTCATCACGACGAGGGAATTCGCGCGCATGATAAAACAGCTCGGCATAGATTTCACGAATCTTCCCGAAGAAGATTTCGACGCGCCGATGGGAATATCGAGCGGCGCCGCGCAGATATTCGGCGCTACCGGAGGGGTCATGGAGGCGGCGCTGCGCACGGCGTATGAAAAATACACCGGCAAAGAACTGGCGAACCTCGATTTCGTAGAGGTCCGCGGGTTGGACGGCATAAAGGAAGCGTCGGTCGACATGGGAGACGGAGTGATCATCAAGGTCGCAGTCGCCCACACGCTTCGCAACGCCGAAAAACTGGTGCGGAAAACTCTCGACGGAAAGGCCGATTATCACTTCTTCGAAGTAATGGCGTGCCCCGGCGGATGCCTAGGCGGCGGCGGACAGCCGTATCCGACCGACAGGGACGTCAGGCAGGCCCGAATGGACGCGATTTACAACGCGGACGCGCATATGAAATACCGCAAATCGCACGAAAACCCGGCCATAATAGAACTTTACGACACATGGATGGG
>JAISDQ010000261.1 GCA_031264605.1 Synergistaceae bacterium
ACAAAACATCCGGTGTCTTCACAAGTACTCGACACCGGATGTTTTTGAGGCTAAAAGAGGACATTTTCTCAGACGAATTAACCTCTTTTTTGCGGACATTTTCTCAGACGCTTGACATAGCGTTTTTAAAGACCCAAATCCGCAGGTTGTGTACTTGGAAACGGTAAGAAGATTATTCTTAATGCGAAAAGCGCGGAGACACGGGGAACATGACGCTCTGCCCGCCTTTGAATATTATTAAAAAAGAGTTTTTAATGATTGACTAATATTGATATTTATATTCTATGTTGATACGCGTTTTATGACGTCCGCGTTTTTTTCCTTTGCGGGCGAGGTCAAAAACAGGCCAAAGCGGGCGAGACTAAAACGGACAAAAGGCTTGACAAGAGTCTTTGGAGACGGAATAATAAGTATTATTATAATAAATCATATTTATTTGGAGGGAGCCATTATGGAGCCTCAATGCAAAATCGCGCTGAACGCCGCAAGGAAACAAATTTGGCCGCGCTACGCCGGCCCGGTCATGTGTTCCGGATGGGAGGTCGAAAAGTAGTTGGAATTTCCGTCTGACCGATTTAAAAGCGACGCGGACGCTTCGACAGGTCTTATTTTTATCCGTGCGTATAACAAGTGGCATGGCGCAATAAGAAACGAATTGCGGAAAATAGGAATCACACATTCGCAGTTCGTGGTAATGACCGTTCTGAATTATCTAAGCCAGTCGGATGAATTTGTGACGCAAGTGAGCGTCGCCAAAATGGCGGATATGGACGTAATGTCCGTATCGCAAATCATGAGAAACTTGGAAGCGGCCGGGTATTTAGCGCGAACCGCTAATCCAAAAGATACAAGGGCAAACGCTGTCAGGCTTTTAGATGAAGGACATGAAGTTATACGGCTCGCGCTTCCGATTGTGGAGAGAATCGATGATGACTTTTTCGGCGTTTTATCAGGCGACGAAAAGGCGTTTCGGGATTTTCTCCACAGGTTGATATGACTGAAAAACAATAAAGGGGTAATAGACCAAATGGACGGGAAAAAAGAATTTGAAAAAATCATGGGGAAGGCGGAACGGATTGCGCTTGCGTCCGCCGTTGACAGAATACCCAACGTAAGGATTGTAAATTTTGTTTATTCGGCTTCCGAAAAGGTGTTGTATTTTGCTTCCACAAAAGGCGACCCCAAAGAATCTGAATTTTCGAAAAATCACAATGCCGCGTTCAGCACAATTCCGGCAAGGGGATTGGCTCATGTGAGAGTGCATTACGCCACAGCCGCAAAAAGCGGAAAGACGGTTTTCGATGCGGCGGATATGTTCATCGCTAAAATGCCGTGGTATAAAGAAAACATCGAACAGAACGGGAACGGAATGGATTTATACGAAGTTCGTTTCACGGCGGCAACTGTGCTTGCCGGGCCTGAGAGAGCGTTCCAAGTGGAATTATAATCGTAAGCCAATTCCGGCGTACATAGCTGTCACAGTCGCGCTGCCCGGCAAAGGCGCGCGATTTTTGTGTCCGCGAACGGCGAGGGGGCAGGCTGGGCCTGCCCCCTCGCGCGATATCCCGTTAAAGTGAATTTGCGTATCAGCTTCGCCTGTTACATTTATACCGGATTCAACGCCATCATAAATGTAACAGGCATTTTATAAAAGTCATTATAGGTCAATCATTACTCACTCATATTTCCAGTTCTCGAAGATCGGTTTGGCCTTTATGAGGAGTTCTCGCGAGATCGTTATCCCGTTTTCATCCACCGTCTTCAGGTCTTTCGTGATCGGCAGTGGATTGCATCCGCCCTTCACGATCTCGATGTCGCTTGTCCTGAAACGGTTTCCGCAGTTCTGGCATACGAACACGCCGCCGTCCTGGACGTAGTAACCGTAGCCGGAGTCGTAGCATACCTGGCAGGTGTTGAAGGCCGTCCGTATCGTTCCGTCGGGCGCTTTTACGGCGAATACTTCCATCTCCACCCCGTCGACCTCGAGGGGGTAAAAGACGGCTTCCTCCGTTATGTCCTTCGCCGGTATGAAGAGACCGCCGTCGTCCGCGGCGACCGCCGCCGCGGCGAACAGGGCAAGGGCGATAAGGGCTATGGCAAGTTTCATCGCGTTTTTCGCGGTTATTTTCGCTGTCAGTTTCATCTCCATAATCTACCTCCAGTAATTTATTCGAGATCGAAAGGCTTCAGGAATTTTTCCGCTTCGAACGGCCTTCCCCATTCGTCCTCCAGCGGCACTTTGCCGAAAGTCCACCCCTCGACTTTTTCCGGTATCGCTCCGGCGTCGATGAAAACTTTCGGGTCGAGCACGAAAACGATGTCCTTGTCGTTTTTGCTCATATCCTCGGCGAACTCGAAGACGAACCCATCCGCCACTGTGACTCCGTAGTGGCCCAGCGGCGCGTGGAAACCTACGGCGTCTCTGTCCAGCAGGGCAATTTGCTCGAATGACGAGAGCGGAGTGACGTCTCCCGCGTATTTCATGCCATTGCTCAGTTTGCCGCCGACGACCAACTGTCCCTCGGGGAGTTTGGGTTTCATGGCGGCGGGCAGTTTGTCCGCGTCCAGTCCCGCGTTCACGAAAGGAGCGGCGTCGAACGAGATGTACACGTCGAAGGGCCTTTCCCCCTCTTCCGCGCTCCTCCATGAGAACGACGCCTGTCCGTCCGGGGCGGCGATGACCCAGGTATGTTCCGTTTCATTCGCGGACGGCGACGGGAGCGCGCCCAATATTTCGCCGAACGAAGTCACCGCCGCGGCCCCGACGACGTCGGTTCCGAACGCCGCTTCGGCGTTCGGGGCGAACGCTGTCGTGAGCGCCAGCGCCGCCAATGCCGTGAAAACTGCTCTCTTTAACATGATGTTTCCCCCTCGTAAAGTTTATTGAATTGAGTATCGTTTTATTTTATTGCCGCGTAGTTCACCGGCGGCTTGAAGCGCTTGAGCCGCAGGGCGTTTGTGACCACCGACACGGAACTGAGCGACATCGCCGCGGCCGCCAGCATCGGGTTGAGAAGAGGCCCGCCGAACAGGTGCAGCAAGCCCGCCGCGACGGGTATGCCCGCCGTGTTGTAAGCGAAAGCCCAGAAGAGGTTCTGTCTGATGTTGCGTATCGTGGCGCGGCTCAGGGCGATTGCGGCCGGCACGTCCATCAAATCGCTTTTCATCAGCACAATGTCCGCTGATTCCATAGCAACATCAGTGCCAGAGCCGATCGAAACGCCTATGTCGGCCTGCGCCAGAGCCGGCGCGTCGTTTATGCCGTCGCC
>JAISDQ010000108.1 GCA_031264605.1 Synergistaceae bacterium
ATTGTTGACGCCAAAGACGAGAAAGCGGCGTCCTTTTATAAGAAATTCGGGTTCGCGGAACTTGACGATGACCGCCTTCACCTTTTCATCATGCGCTATTCCCTCGAACGGCTTGTAGAGAAACTAAACGGAGCAGTGCAATAGACATGACAATATATCAATGTTAGGCGTATCGCTTAACCTAGGGGTTCGCTAAAGGAGTGATGAGTATGAAAATTTCAGTTTTGGCGGTAGCATGGCGGCAAGACAAAAACCGCCTCCCAGGACAGACCCGTGATCGACGTAGTGATAAAGAAACTGACGATAGAGGGTGACCCGGGAAGGGAAGAGTGAAAAAACGAGAACGCTGACCGATGTATAGATAATTATTTGCATAAGCTCTGGCAATAGTCATTTGCGCATTATATGTTAGCATAGTTGCTCAAAGATTGTATTTGTTAAGTTTGCAAACATTTATCTATAAAGCGGTCAGCGTTCTCGAACCATAAAAGAGGGCCGATTAAATTGGAAGAACCAAAATTCGTCTTGAAAGCATCTAATGGGAAAGATGATGAACTTTTAGTGTTTGATGACAAGGTAATCCTACAATTGTGGAATAGTCGAGCGTACTCATTTTTTTCTATTGTTCTTTTTTTATTTGTTTATATATTGCTATTTTTTGCAATTTCCAAGGGCGGAATAATCCTAAATGGGTTATTTATAGTGATCGGATTTTTTCTAGCAAAAGGATTATTGGTTAAGAAATATATTTTTGATTTTGACGAAGAGAAAATCTATATTTGCTCTTTGGATTTTATTAGAAGACCAATAGCGAAGTTCACTCAAATTGCAGGTGTCCGCAAGGTTTGGCAACACGGATATAACAATGAACGGGAG
The DNA here is from genome assembly GCA_031264605.1 of Synergistaceae bacterium. Taxonomy (GTDB): domain Bacteria; phylum Synergistota; class Synergistia; order Synergistales; family Synergistaceae; genus JAIRKI01. Next base: position 877 of record JAISDQ010000108.1, read on the forward strand.
TTTTTCTTTTATAAATTATCGATAAAGGGTATAAAGTTCGGTAAAGATATTCCGCTGTCGGGCGTTCATAAATACGACGATTCTTTTGACAAGATTTTTACTGAACAAGTCCTTTCAATACTATTAAAGTTCATTAACGAAGAAGATATTACAGAAAACAGCTTAATTTTTGAGCAAACCGATCCGTTGTTATTAAATTATAAGGTTGGTCGCTTCCGCGGGCGGTTCAAATGTGAGGATGGGAAAATTTATTATGTAATTGGTATTAAACGCCTAACGACGATTGTTTTTACCAATTTTCTTATTACTGTAATGGCGATGTCTCTTATTTATTTAACGAACGGTTTATTCATACTCTTTTTGTTAATAGCTCTGTTTTTCGATATAAAAATATCCTTGAAAAAAGGATTCTTTATCCTTCCCGGCAATAATATTTATATAGCAAAAGAAAAAAAAGAATTTAGCGCATCTGAAATCCGATCCATCTTAGTTTATAAAAGAAGAGCCGCAGTTTTCGGTATCGTTGGAGCAATATGGATTCAGACGGTACTGTGGAATGGTGAGAATTATACATTAAAAGCGTTTGGTATTGGCGAGCGTTCCGAGGTCGATGATTTTTTGAACAATCTTCAAAGGCTTGTACATCGACAAATAAACATTGAATTTGTCGATAACATAACGCTTATGTAGCGGTAGCCGATGGTCGCTAATGTGAGATGTTTATTCCCAAATTTAAAATGGAGATCGAAAAATTATGAGTGACCTTTTCCGCGGAATTTCTGTGGGATGTGGGACATGCCCCCGAATAAACTCTTGCGGTTCGCGCCGCGGAGTAATATAATATTTTCGTTATTTTAAGCGTGCGTGTGGAATTGGAGGTGTGACAGATGAAAAAAGATATACATCCGAAATACGTGGAATGTGCGGTAACTTGCGCGTGCGGCAACAGTTTCGTGACGCGCTCCACTCAAAAAGATATGAAACTCGCGGTATGCAACGCCTGCCATCCGTATTATACCGGAAAGAAAGGGCGCGTCATCGAGGCGGGACGCCTCGAGAAATTCCGCGCCAAGTACGCGGGCGTCAATTACGGGCAGAGAAAAACCGAAGCGGCCGAGTAATTATTTCCCGGGACCGCGGTCTGGAATTGAAATCCCCTGTATCCGTCGGGTACAGGGGATTTTGGCGGTTTGGCTCCGATAAGTTTTTTTGCCGTCCGGCCGGACGTTCGGAGAAAAAACTTCGGTATTGATGGTAATATTGTCATGGGAATAATGTCCTAGAAAAAATCTCCGGAGGGCATAGATGACTCTTGCGGTAAAAATGATAGCTCATACGACCGATGCCGAGCGCGTGGTGGCGGCCGCCGCCAAGCTCTGCTACAGCGCCTCGCCGGTCGGGGAATTGCTGGACGGATTGGACGGCGAACGCATCGGCGGTTTCCTTGCCAAATTGCGCGGCTCCGGACATTTTTCCCCATTCGAACACGCCAGTTTCACGTTCGCCGTGGAGGGAGTGAGCCGCGTGGCGACCCATCAGCTCGTGAGGCATCGCATCGCGAGTTTTTCTCAGCAGAGCCAGCGGTATGTCGCGATGAGGGAAGCGGAATGCGTTGTGCCTCCCGAAATATCCCGCAGCGAGGAGGCCGCCCGCGTGTTCGGCGAATCGCTCGCGGCGGCGCGGAAGGCTTACGAAAAATTGTCCGCGCTGGGCGTTCCGCGCGAGGACGCGCGCTTCATCCTGCCGCACGGGCTCGAGACCCGCATAATCGTTACCATGAACGCCCGCGAACTGCTGCACTTCTTCGGATTGAGGCTCTGCCGCAGAGCGCAGTGGGAGATAAGGGCCGTGGCCCGCATGATGCTGTCACTCGCGGCTGCGGAAGCGCCAAGGCTTTTCGACGGCGCGGGGCCGTCCTGTGTCGGCGGGGCTTGCGCCGAACGGGAGAATTGCGGGAAGCCTTATAAAAACACGGAGGAAGTGTTGGAGGATAAATGAGACAAATTTTCAGTTTTCCGTTCGCGCTCGCGCATATCGCGCTTTCCCTGCTGGGCCAGGTGGACGAATCCCGCCGCATTCCGGTGGGCGGTCAGGCGGTGATAGAGGGCGTCCTGATGAGAGGGCCCGAACATTGGGGACTGGTTGTCCGCAAACCGGACGGTTCACTGTGGCGGAACGCCTGGCTCGAATCGAAATGGCTCAAAAAAGGAGCGTGGAAACTGCCGATCGTGCGCGGTTTCGCTTCCATGGCCGAGATGATGCGCGTGGGGTTCAGGGCGCTGTCGATTTCTGCCGAACAGGCGCTCGGCGAGGAGCAGAATTTCTCCACGTTCGAAATGGCGATCTCGGTGATATTCGCCATTCTGATGGTGGGCGGGCTTTTCATAGCGCTTCCCGTGTGGGCTTCCGATAAAATAACGCACTGGGCCGGAGCTTCCGCCGTCGCCAAAAACGTGGCCGAGGGCGTTATGCGGGGGCTCGTTTTCATCGGGTACGTGGCCATAGTCGGCATGTGGAAAGATATCAAACGCGTGTTCGCGTATCACGGCGCGGAACACAAGACGATAAACGCCTACGAACACGAGTCTCCGATGGATGCCGAAAGCGTCGCGGCGTATTCGCGAATCCACAGGCGGTGCGGCACATCCTTTATGATTGTCGTGGTCATGGTCAGCATAATAGTGTTCTCGTTTTTCGGACGCGGCCCGATCTGGCAGAGGATAGCGGCGCGCGTGGTTTTGCTGCCGGTCGTCATAGGAATTTCCTATGAGATCATAAAAGGCGCGTCGAAATCCGACACGTGGGGAAAATATCTCATAATGCCGGCGCTTGCCCTGCAATATCTGACGACCAGGGAACCCGACGGTTCCATGCTGGAAGTAGCGATTAAATCGCTCGAGATCGCGCTCGATCCTCATGAAATTCTGAACGCCAAGAGCGAAGCGGAGGAAGAAAATGGAAATATGGAGTAAACTCGGAGAGGTAGAGAGCACCTACAAAGAAATAGAAAGCCGCATGGCCGACCCCGGCGTGGCTTCGAACCCCTCCGAAATGCAGGTATTGGGCAAAAAGCACGTCGAACTGGAACCTCTTATGGCGGCTTTCGACGAATACAGAAAGAACGCGCGCGAAGCTGAGGATTCGAGGCAGATAATCGCGTCCGAGACGGACGAAGATATACGCGCGCTGGCGCGCGAGGAACTGGAGCGTCTGGAGGCGTTTCTTCCCGAAATCGAGCGGAGGGTGCGCATACTCCTTCTTCCCAAGGACAGAGACGACGATAAAAACGTGGTGATAGAGATACGCGGCGGAACCGGGGGCGAGGAGGCGGCACTGTTCGCGGCCGACCTTTTCCGCATGTACACGAGGTACGCCGAAATCCAGAACTGGCGCGTGGAGGTTCTCGACGCCAGCGAGACCGGGATCGGCGGTTACAAGGAAATAGCCTTCAGGATAGAGGCGAACGGCGCGTACAGCAAGTTCAAATACGAGAGCGGCGTCCACAGAGTCCAGCGCGTTCCGGTGACGGAGGCGAGCGGCAGGGTTCACACCTCGGCCGCCACCGTGGCGGTGCTCCCGGAAGCCGGGGACGTCGACGTGGAAATCCGCCCGGAGGACTTGAAAATAGACACTTATCGCTCCGGCGGCGCGGGCGGCCAGCACGTGAACATGACCGACTCGGCCGTGCGGATAACGCACATGCCGACCGGTCTGGTGGTAACCTGTCAGGACGAACGCTCGCAGATAAAAAACCGGGCTAAGGCCATGCAGTTTTTGAGGACAAAGCTGTACGATGTTGAACTGCGAAAACAGCAGGACGCCATGGCGGCCGAACGCAAGTGGCAGGTGGGCTCCGGCGACAGATCCGAGCGAATCAGGACGTACAATTTTCCGCAGAACAGGGTCACGGATCACCGCATAGGCCTCACCCTTCACAAGCTCGACCGGGTGATGGAAGGAGATATCGCGGAGCTGATAGAGGCGCTTTCAATGGCTGATCAGGCCGAAAAAATGAAGAACTTCGCCGCCTGAGGCGATGGAAGGAGAAACCTCCAAAAACGTTTCATCGCTGCGCGCGCTTCTTCGGCGCGTCATATCGGATAGGGGGACGCCATTTCCAAATCTGGAGGCCGACAGGATAATCTGCGGCGTCCTTGGAACGTCCCGGGCGAGGCTACTGTCGCGCCCTCTGGAGGAACTGCCCGACGAAAAGCGCGCTTTGGCGCTTGCGCTGGCCCGGCGGCGAGCGGACGGCGAACCTCTCGCTTATGTGCTGGGCGACGCCGTTTTTTGCGGGCGGAAATTTTTAGTCGACAAGAGAACGCTCATCCCGAGGCCGGAGACGGAAATACTGACCGGGCTCGCGGACGGTTTCCTCAAAAAAACCGGAAGCGGCGAGTTTGCCGACTGGTGTACGGGGAGCGGTTGTATTGCCGTCACGCTTTGCGCGGATAATCCCAATTTCACGGCCTTCGCGGTCGATTCGTCGGGCAAAGCGCTCGAAGCGGCGCGCTGTAACGCGGAACTGCACGGAGTCGCGGACAGGATAAAGTTCGCCGAGTGCGAAGACCCGGCCTCGGCGCACATAAAGCCCGAATCTCTCGACATGGCGGCGGCGAATCCGCCCTATATTCCGTCGGGCGCGATCGGGACGCTGGAATCTCAGGTAAGGGATTATGAGCCGAGGGAGGCCCTGGACGGCGGCGCGGACGGGCTTTATGTGTACAGATTATTGCTGCGCGGGCTGCCGCGTTTTTTGAAACCCGGCGCGGCGCTCTTTTTCGAGACGGGCGGAGGGGCGCAGCCCGGTGAAATAGCGGAAATTGCCGCGCGCGAAGCGCCGTCGCTGAGGCTCGAAGAAATTTTAAAAGATCACCGAAAAATCGCGAGATTTATGCTATGGCGTAAGCTCTCCAAATAGACTAAAATAAAGACATAACGGCGAGAAACGTTATCAGGGGAGGCGGTACCAAATGATCGTCACTATCACTCCGAATCCTGCGATGGACGAATCCTACACAACGGACGAATTTCGGCCCGGAAGGTGGTACAGGGCGCGAAACGTTGTCCGGGCTCCGGGCGGCAGGGGAGTCAACGTATCGATTATTCTGAAGCAGCTGGGCTACGACTCGGTGTCCACGGGATTTCTCGCCGGACACACCGGAGGGTACATTCGGGACGAACTCCTCTCCAGAGGAATCACCACGAATTTCGTGAATATAAAAGGCGAAAACAGGACCAATACGTTCATCAGGGACGAGTCGGGCGGCATGGAGACCGCCGTCACCGAGGAAGGCCCCGCCGTTTCTTCCGACGCGAGGGAACGGTTCTTCTGGAACCTGGAGCGCCTCCTTCCGAGGGCGACGGCCGTCCAAATGGGAGGCGCGCTTCCGCCTGGCGTGCCTGACGAATTTTACAGGGACGTGATCGACCTGGTGAAACGCAAAAACGTGCCCGTCCACGTCGACGCGTCCGGCATGGCTCTCGATCTGGCGATAGAGGCGCTTCCGACGGTCGTCAAGATAGACCAGAGGTTTGTGGGTTCCATCCGAAACGTCACGCTTTCGACCCTGGAGCATATCATGGAAATCTCGAAGCGGATTTTCGACGAGGGCGTGGATTGGATAATCGCGTCGTATTTCAACAAATCCAACGTATTCTGCACCACGAAGGGTTTTTACCTCGCCGAAGTGAAAATGGACAATCCCGTAACGTACCGGGCCGCCAGCGACGCCCTCATAGCGGGGATGATAGTGGCGAGGGAGGAACGGATGGGAATAGAGGACACTATGAGGTTCGCTATGTCCTGCGTGATTCAGACCGTCAGTTGTCCGCAGAAGGGCTTGCCGTCGAGGGCGGCCGTCGAATACACGCTGGGCGACGTGACTATTCAGAAGATATGACGACGGAACGGGGGGCCGGTAAAATGGTTGTCGGAGATATCATGGACAGAGACCTTACATCGCTTGCGGAGGAGACGTCGCTTCTCGAAGCCATATCCTTGATGGCGCTGCACGGCACCAGCGGTTTTCCGGTCGTGAACGCCGCGGGGCACGTCGTCGGATTCCTGAGCGAGCAGGACATACTTCGCGCCGTGATACCGGGATATTTCGGCTACATGGACGAAAATTTCATCATGCCCGATGTGACGAGAATAAAAGGCATGGTCAAGCGCGTGGGGCGCGACCCGGCGCGTGAGTACATGACGAAAGACTGCATCGTTTTCGAGGAAGAAGAGACCATTTCCAACGCGATGATGCAGATGTTCCGAAAAAACATCCGCCGCGCGCCTGTAGTACAGGAAGGCATGCTTGTGGGCATGGTCGACAGGGAGGAAATCCTGCGCGGTTTCGTACACGACAATTTCGCTGAGGGCGAGGTCGAAATCCCGATAATGAGCGCGAAATAACGCGCGGATAAAGATTTCAAGGCCGCTTCGCGCGCCCGGATTGCTTGTCTTTGGGTTTTTGCAGTTCCCAATATTGCTCAAAAAATGAATTGACGTATAGCGCAAGCTCGAGACGCTAAGTTGTCTCGTTCCTGCACTATACGTCAAAGTAAACGCGGATGGCTTCACGGATTTCTTCCCGGAGCGCTTCGTCCGCAAGCTGCCCGGAAAGCTTGATAAGCCGAGTGTGCGCTATGGTACGTACCTGTTGCACCATCGCCACCGAGTCTTTGGGCAAGCCAGTCAGCGCCGCGGGCAGCAGCACTTCGGAAGGATATACTCTACTTCCAGGTTTGATGGAGGAAAGCGGCAACACAGTTGAGACAGGGAGCGAGTGATTAACCGAGTCGTTGGAGACGATCAGCACCGGACGGGTACCTCGCTGCTCTGAACCTTGTGTGGGATCAAGACTGCAAAAGTAAATGTCCCAACTATTTACCATAAATCTTCGCCATCCGCGTCAACTGCTGAAAACACCTCTTGGGTTTCAAGAGTACGTCGCATGAAATCCTTGTCGGTCGCCGCTTCTTTCATGGCGGATTCATAAGTCCGATGCTTGTGGAGCAGGACAAAATCCTCCACGGCCAAGCGGATTCCCTGATTGACGGATGGGATAACCTTTTTTTCGGCCAGCAATTTCAGTTCATCCATAAATACGGACGGCAAAACAGCTGTATATTTGACGGATGCTTCCCTGGGAATTGACATTGGCATTACGATCACCTCTATTTTATTATACTTCGCGCCATATAAAATTACAATTAAATTTCAATGGCTAAATTTTATGGTATTTTGATACTCTTTTGATTAGGGTAATAAGAGAAGAAAGAAAGAGAAATAAAATGAGCCGTGCCGTGTCCATAGCGCAGGGTCATGACAAGAGAACGACACAAAATGAAGTCCGTTATTTTTCTTACGTCCCATAATCCATCGGTGGTACTATGCTTACGCTACGCAAGATTTGTTATCGGAAATCATTTATACCGTGATCAGTGGTTTACCGAAAGAACGAATTCGGCGATTGCCTTGTTGAAGTGTTCCGGTTCTTCCCAAAATAACATGTGGCCGGCGTTTTCGAAAAACTCCGTTTTCGCGCCGGGGATTTTCTCTCCAACGTACGCGCTTCCCTGCCAGTCGAAAACCGTGCTTTTTCTTCCCACGCAGACGAGAGTGGGGACGCTTATTAAGGGGAGAAGATCGCGCCAGTCGAGATTTGTGTGATCCCTCATAATATCTATTCGCGCTTGAACGGGGCATTGTGATATTTCATCGGCGAGATATTTTACGTCTTCGGCTGTGGGTTTCGAGTGGAGACAGCCGTGAACCAGGCCCTCCGCGGCTCCGCGCGGGTCGTATTTCTGGTCGCAGCAGACGCGGACAAACATTTCCGCGTCATAACAGCCGTTCTGCCCCCATTTCCAATCCGGGCCGGTGTACTGGGACGGCGACTGATCGACGCATAC
>JAISDQ010000175.1 GCA_031264605.1 Synergistaceae bacterium
ACCTCGGCGGCCTCGCGAAACGCATCGAGGCGACGTCTCACAACATCGCCAACTTCAACACCCCCAGATACGCCCGCCGCGAGGTGTCGTTCGAGGATCAGCTCAAAGAGGTAATAGACGCGCCGAGCCGGCTGCCGATGAAGCGCACCAGCGAGCGCCATTTTTCCAACGTGACGGAGGATATCGGCGCCGTAACGCCCGCCAATCGCTCCGTGGGGTACGAGATATACAGGCTCGACTGGAACAACGTGGATCCTGAGACTGAGACCGCGAGGCTGACGGAGACGCGGATGTCATATCAGGCGATGACGAGGCTCATGGGCCGCAAGATCGCGATGTATCGCAGGGCAATAGGAGGCGGCGCGTAAGATGAGAATTTTCAGGTCGATAGATATCGCCGGAAGCGGGCTGACCGCGAATCGCCTGTGGATGGACACCATATCGGGCAATCTGGCGAACGTCAACACGACGCGCACGCCGGACGGCGGCCCTTATGTGAGGCGAGTGCCGGTGTTTCAGGAGCGTCTCATGGAAGCGACCGGCGAGCAGGACAAGCGGCTCTCCAAAGGATGGTTCGGTTTTTATTCGGGCTCCGGCGTCCGCGTGGCGGACATAGGCACCGACGCGACGCCTCCCAGGCTCGCCTATCAGCCCGATCACCCCGACGCGAACGAGGACGGTTACGTGGCGTATCCCAACGTCAACGTGGTGCGCGAAATGGCCGATATGATGGTGGCGAGCAGGGCGTACGAGGCCAACCTCACGGTGGTGGAGACGGCAAAATCGGTCTGGAGCGGCGCGCTCGACATAATGCGCTGAGTTCACGGCCAAGAAAACGCGCGCCCGGCGTTGTCCGGGCGTTTTTTAATCACTCAGGGTCTAATTCCCCGCCCCTTGGGGCGTTTCATGTCCTTGCCCTTGCCCCTTAATACCCCGCCGCTTGCGGCGGGGAAATTTATTGTCCGAAGCGGCTTCGCGCTTCAAAAAAGACGTTCGCTCTGATACAATCAGCCACGTCGCGCTAATGCCGCGATTTTGGGGCAAAGCCCGAGATATGGGAGTGATTATTGACGTATTACGACAGTCATGTGCATTCGGAAAATTCAAAGGACGGAGTTCCGTCGGTGGACGCCATCTGCGCGCGCGCGGTATCCATGGGTTTGAGCGGCGTCGCGATAACCGACCACGCGGACGTCGACATGGGCCAGGCGGAACTTGAGGTATTGAAAAAACTCGAGGACGACGTGTCGGCCGCGAGGGAAAAATACGGCGGCAGGCTCGAAATTTCGATGGGGGTGGAATTGGGCGAGGGGAACCACGTTCCGGCGCTCGCGGAGAAGATAACCTCGCGCGATTCGCTCGATTTCGTCATCGGCTCGATGCATCGCCAGCGGGAGAGAGAGGACTATTATTACCTCGACTACGAGCGCGAGAACCTGGACGACCTCATGCGGGGTTATTACAGGGAACTCCGGGAGGTGGTGCGCGGCGGGTGTTTCGACGTCGTGGGGCACATAAATTATCAGGTCAGATATATGAGCGCGGCCACGCGCGCCAGGTTCGACGTCTCGCTTTATTATGACGCCCTGCGGGAGATTCTGGAGGACGTGGCCCGCGCGGGTAAGGGGATAGAGATAAACACGTCCGGCCTATGGCGCGGAGTGGGTTTCACGATTCCCACCCTCGAAGTCGTGAAGATGTTTCGCGACGCCGGAGGCGAGATAGTCACCACGGGCTCGGACGCTCACAGAACGGAACATATCGGGCTCAGACTCGGCGGCGCGCTGGAATGCCTCAGGGCGGCGGGTTTCCGCAGATACGCTTTTTTCAAGGGGCGGGAGCCTTTTTTCCACGATGTTTGACGGCGGCCGGACGTACGGCGCCGTGATAATCGGCGCCGGAGTCGTGGGGTGCGCGGTCGCGCGCGAATTATCGCGCTACGACATAAAAACCGCGGTCATCGAAAAAGAGCCCGACGTCGGATGGGGGACGAGCTGCAGAAACAGCGGGGTGCTGCACTCCGGCATCAACTACCGGCCCGGCACGCGGCGGGCCGCGCTGTCCGTCTCAGGCAACGCCATGATGGACGCCGTCTGCTCCGATCTCGGGGTTTCGCTGCGCCGGACGGGAAAACTGACGATAGCGCTCGACGAAAACGACCTGCCGGGGCTGGAAAAACAGTACGAACAGGGAAAAGCCAACGGCGTGCCAGGCATGGAACTGCTGGACAACGAGGCGATGCGGCGAATTCAGCCGGGCGTGGAGGGTATTTTGGGTCTGTGGACGCCGACGAGCGCGATAATATCCCCTTATGGTCTGACGATCGCCCTGGCCGAGAACGCGCGCGAAAACGGCGTCGATTTTTACCTGTCGAACGAAGTGACGTCGATACGGAAAAATTCCTCGGGAGTGTTCGAGATTATCACGCGCGACGGCGCGACGAATGGGCAAAACACCGTCAAAACAATTGCGCTCGTCAATTCGGCGGGGCTTTACTCCGACGCGATGAGCCGAATGCTTGGCGTGGACGAAGGCGTGATATACCCTTGCAGGGGGGAGTACTTCATCCTCGACAGACGGCTGGAGGGCGAGCTTCGCACGCTGCTCTACCCCGTTCCGGGGCCGAACGACCCCGGACTTGGCATACACCTCACCCTCACGGTCGACGGCAACATATTGATCGGGCCGAGCGCCGATTACATACCGGGCGACCGCAGGGAGGATTACTCTACCACCGCGCCGGTATTGTATGTCTTGCGCCGCGAGGGGCAGCGCTTGCTGCCCTCGCTTGGGGCGTCCGACTACATCCGCAATTTCTCCGGCAACAGGCCGAAACAGACGCCGCCGGAAATCGGCGGCAACGCGGACTTTACTATAGAAGAAACGCGCGTGAGCGGTTTCATCCGCCTTCAGGGAATAGAAAGCCCCGGCCTCACCAGCGCCCCGGCCATAGCCGCCGAAGTGCGCGGCATGGTGGCGCGGCATATGGAGCTGCGCGAAAAGGAAAATTTCGTCCCGCGCCGCGCGGGATTGAACCGCCGTTTCGCCGACATGCCGAACGGGGAAAAGATAGAATTGTCGCGCGCCTGTCCCGATTACGGCGAGATAATCTGCCGGTGCGAGAACGTCACCAAAAAAGAAGTCCGCGACGCCATAGAAAACCCCCTCGGCGCTCGCACGCTGAAGGGGATAAAGTATCGGTCGAGGGCGATGATGGGCCGCTGCCAGAGCGGTTTTTGCCTCCCCAGAATCATGCGAATGCTGCGCGAGGATTACGGTTACCGGGGAAAATACGTCCCCGGCCTCACGGAACGGCTCGATATACCGCTTTAAAGCTATTTTATATACCTGAGCGCCCCGTCCATGGCCGTCACGTATAAGCCGCCGGGGCCGAGCGCCGGGGCGGCGACGACGGCTCCGCCCGCGTCGGTTTTCCACAGGACGGCGCCGCTCTGCGCGTCGACGGCGTAGACGCTTCCGTTGTCGTTGCCGAAATAGAGGACTCCGGCCGACAGAGCGGGAGACGAGGCTATCCGTGCCCCCGTTTCGAGACTCCACGCTGCGTTTCCGGTCGCGGCGTCAAGGGCGTACAGCGTTCCTTTGATGTTGCCGAAATACACCTTGCCGTTTGCCGCGAGCGGCGAGCTTTCGATGGAACCGCCGGAGTCGAAGTTCCTTATCACCGCCTGATTTTTGATATCAGCCGTGTACAGTTTGCCGTCCCAGCTTCCGAAATAGAGCATGCCGTTCGACACGGCGGGGCACGCCGTGATGGGGCCGCCCACTATGGCGCGCCATTTGAGCTTGCCCGTCGCAGCGTCGATGGCCATCATCTTGCCGTCGTGGTTGCCGATATATGCCGTTCCGCCAGAAACGGCCGGCGAACCGAACACCTCGCGGCCGGCCTTGTAACTCCACTTCCGCCATCCCGTCGATATGTCGACGCAATATACGTTCCCGTCGAGCCCGCCGAAATACGCGCACCCGTTGGCGACAGCCGGAGACGACGCCACGCTGTTGTGCGTGGTGTACTGCCATTTGAGCTTGCCGCCGCGTTTGTCGAGCGCGTAAAGTTTTCCGTCATACGCGCCGAACAGAACGGTCTCGCCGGACACCGCCGGGGACGACGAAATCCAGTTCTCCGTCCTGAACGTCCAGAGCGTCTCGCCGCTCGACGCCGACACGGCGTAAAAGCCGCCGTCGTCCGAACCGAAATATACGGCCCCTTCCGACAGAGCCGGCGACGATTGTATCGGCTGAGATACATAAGTCTCCCACACCACATCGCCGCGCGCCCTGTACTGCGCGGCCTGCGCCGCCGGCGCGCCCGTCCGCGCCGCCCCGCCGCGGAAAGTCGGCCATTCCTCGCCGCAGTATCCGGCCGCGCAAAAAATAACCGTCAACGACAGAGCCGTCATCAACCCGAAAATTTTTTTCATCGTAACTCCTCCTCGCCGCAATTGATCAGGCAGTCGCATATATCGCTGTTTTTTCCGTTTCCGGGGGACGCTTTGACGTGCGTTATCTCCAACTCTCCCTGCCTGTCGAGCGCGGTCAGAAGCGTCATCACCGACTCGCGCGACAGTCCGGTGGCTTCCGATACAGCGGCGAGCGATACCTCGCCGCCCCCCCGGAAAAATCCCGCGACCTCGGTCGACATACATTTTATCCACGCGTCGAACATCTCCCGCATCTGGGGCGTTTGCGAGGACGCGAGGCGCGAGTTCACCACGGCGGTCTCGATCATCCGCGCCGTCACCAGTTCGAGAGACGATGCCAGTTTTTCGAAGCGCGCCTCCTTCGATTCAGTCTCCCCTTCCATGCCAATCACCCCGGATAATCGTTTATGGCGATAAAACAAAAATACATGTATAATATAAAGAATTATATAACATTTTTCGCGCGATAAAGTACGCCGGAAAATACGTAATGAAAAGTTTGTGCGCGACGGCGGTATGTGTAATAATAATAATCATGATACGGGTCGGTAACCTTAGAATTCGTGGCGGGGGGTAGATTACATGGCTGAGGCCGCGGTCAGATCGATCAAAAAGCGAACCGAGGGCGACGAAAGCGCCGCGATGGAACACGAAAGAACATTGCTGGTGTTCGACCTTGTCGGAGAGTACTGCGGGCTGGATGTAAATCTTGTCAGAGAGATAGTCCATGTTCCGCCGAGAATTACCAGGGTACCCAACGCCCCGCATTACGTCAGAGGGGTAATCAATCTGCGGGGCACCGTCATACCGGTTCTCGACTGCGCCCTCAAGATGGGGAACCCGGAGACCGGCAGCACCAGCGAGTCGCGCATAGTGGTGGCCGAGTTCGAGGGCATACAGTTCGGCGTGCTGGTCGACGCCGTCAGAGAGGTGCGCAGCGTCAGGGATTCTCTCATAGAATCCGAGGATTCTTCGAGCGCGGGCAGCATCGGAACGGAATACGTCATAGGTATAGCTAAAATGGAGGACGGCCGTCTCATAGTATTGCTCGACCTGGCTCAGCTTTTTGATATCACTGAACTCCTGGAGGAGGACAATTAGAACGATCGACCTGCACGTTCACAGCGTTTTTTCGGACGGGACGTGCACAGTCAAAGAATTGGCCGGGAGCGCCAAAAGAAAGGGCGTCTCGGTGATGGCTCTCACCGATCACGACACGCTCGACGGATGGAAAGATTTCAAAAGAGAGTGCGGGGTTTTTTCCATTTCTCCGGTGTCCGGAGTCGAATTATCCGCGATGTCCGACAGGACGGTACATATTCTGGGCTACAGAATGGAGCGCTTCGAACCTCTTGAAAACGCTCTCGAATGGGTCAGGGATCGCAGAGACGCCAGAAACGGCACGATGATTTCCCGCCTGCGCGAAAATGGGCTCGATATAACGCTCGACGACGTAAGGCGCGAAGCGGGGGGGCGCGTGCTGGCGCGGCCTCATTTCGCCAGAGCCCTCGTGACAAAGGGTTATGTCCCTGATTTCCGGTCGGCTTTCACCATGTACATAGGCCGCGGAGCCGCGGCTTATGTGAAGCGCGAAGGGCTGTCGCCGGAAGACTGCGTGAAGATAATCAGGGAAGCCGGCGGACTGCCCGTTTTGGCGCATCCATCGCTGACGGGCCTGGACGCCGAGGGGCTGGGAAAATTGCTCGAAATGTTGAGGGAGCACGGACTTTGGGGGCTCGAATGCATTTCATCCCATTGTTCGTCGGAGGCGGCTTACGGCTACCTGACCATCGCGGCCAAGTATTCTCTCTTTCCGACCGCCGGCTCGGATTTTCACGGTTCCGCCCGCCCGGAGGCCGAACTTGGCGTCAGGGTGAGCGATGATTTCGTGCCGTGGGCGCGGCTGGGCGTAAATTTTTGCCGGTAACTCAAAACCGGAAAACTGCTATACCGCCATTTATACTTAAGGAAACAAAAATATGACCGGCGGAAGCCGTTCATAAAAATCAAGCCCCCGGTTCCGCCGGGGGTCAGCGACTACGGGAGCAATCATCTTGGAATATCTCGATTTCAGAAGCGACACGGTAACGAAGCCCACGGAAGAAATGAGGGCCGCTATGGCCTCGGCTGAGGTCGGCGACGACGTATACGGCGACGACCCCACCGTGAACGAACTGCAGGATTACGCCGCGGGGCTGACGGGCATGGAAGCGGCTTTATACGTCTGTTCGGGCACTATGGGGAATCTGGTCTCATTGATGTCCCACTGCGCCAGGGGAGAGGGCGTCCTGATGGGAACGCTTTCGCACACTTGGAAGAACGAGGCGGGCAACGCGGCCTTCTTGGCGGGCGTCATGCCTTATCCCCTCGACGACTCGTCCGGCCTGCCTTCCGAGGAATCGGTCAAAGCGTCGTATCAGCCGGAGGGAAACGTTCATTGCGCCCATACGGTTCTTTTGACGCTCGAAAACACGCACAACGCGGCGGGCGGCCTTCCCGCCGAAGCGGGACGGTTTTCGGACATCGCCGGGCTGGCGCGCGGTATGGGGTTGAAAGTCCACGTCGACGGGGCGAGGATATTCAACGCGGTGGCTTATTTCGGAAACGACGTCAGGGATTATACGCGTCACGCCGACTCGGTGCAGATATGCCTTTCGAAAGGACTGGGCGCTCCCATGGGGTCGGTGGTGTGCGGGACGCGTTCTTTTGTCGAGAGGGCCAGAAAATACAGAAAAGCCCTGGGGGGAGGTCAGCGGCAGACAGGCGTCGCGGCCGCGGCGGGGCTTATCGCGCTCAAACAAATGCGGCGCCGCCTCCCGGACGATCACAAAAACGCCGCCGCGCTCGCGGAAGGCCTCACCGCGGCCGGTTATGACGTAGAAGCGACGCCCAGGCGCACAAATATGGCGTATTTCGGCGTCAGTGGACATCAAGGGGACGCCGGGGCGTTCGCCCAAAAGTGCGCGGAACGCGGATTACTGGTGGGCGCGGCCGGCGAGGGAAGGATACGGATGGTCACGCATCTCGGCGTGGACGAAAACGCTGTGGCAGCCGCTATAGATATATTGAAGGATTTGGGCGCGCGGAGGTAGGCGGGGTTGTCGGG
>JAISDQ010000182.1 GCA_031264605.1 Synergistaceae bacterium
TCTGATCAAGAAAGCGGTCTCCAACGGGGTGCTCAGCTTCCAGATCAATTATCCCGCCGATTCGGTATACGAACTGGAAAATGAGTTTTATTCGCATTTCGACCTTGATAAAGTGGTAATAGTCCCCACCTCCGTGGACGATATCGGCACAAGGATGAAGGATACCTGCGGGATGGTGGCCTCCGATCTGTGCAAGATCATACGGCCGAACGACATATTGGGGGTTTCGTGGGGCCTCACGATGGATCAGCTCGCCAGCACGATATCCACCGAGATGCTGATAAACAGAAAGTGCGATAAGGTGGTCATGATGAACGGCTCCATAGCGAGCGAGGTGTATTCGACCAAGTCGAGCTACATCGTCGAACAGTTCGCGGACTTCTTCTCCGCCGAGGGATACCTGCTGCCGGTTCCAATGATCGTCGACAGCAAGGAGTTGGCCGACACGCTAAAGACTGATTCGCACATAAAATACGTCATGGAGTACGCCAATAACTCCCGTCTAGCTGTATTCAGCATCGGAAGCGCGTCGTACGAGTCGGTTTTGCGCAAACGCGGAGCATATTCCAGAGAGGATTACGAGGATGTTTTGACAAGGGGAGCGGTCGGCGATATTTTGGGGCGCTGTTTCGATATAGACGGCCGGTCGGTCGGGGGCGATATAGACGACCGAATCATAGGTATGGACATAGAGACGCTCAAAACCAAGAATACCCGCATTGGGATAGGGGTCGGCGACAAGAAGGCCAGAGCCATAATAGGCGCGCTGCGCGGCGGAATGATCAGCCGCCTTTACACCGACGGCATGACGGCAAGGGAGGTAGTAAAGCTTCTCAACGCCGCGGACAATGTCGGAACGTAATATACGAGCCGATTGCAATCAATTTATACGAGCGAGGGGATAAAAGCGATGAAAGCGGTTATGATGTATAAACCAAAGGATCTGAGGATCGAGGATGTGCCGGTTCCGGCTCCGAAAGAAAATGAAGTGCTGGTAAAAGTCATGGGCTGCGGGGTATGCGGTTCCGACATACCAAGGATCAACAAATACGGCGCGTACTTCGCCCCCATCATACCGGGGCATGAATTCTCCGGAAAGATTGTCGAAACCGGACATGCGGTCAAGGACTTCAAGGATGGCGACCGCGTTACCGTCCCGCCGCTCATTCCATGCTACAAATGCGAATGGTGCGGGAAAGGACTGTACTCCCTCTGTTCCGGCTATGACTATTTCGGGTCGAGAAGGCACGGCGCGATGGCGGAGTACGTGGCCGTTCCCGAGGCCAACCTGCTGCGCTTGCAGGATAACGTAGGCTACATCGACGCCGCGACGACCGACCCCTGCGCCAATGCTCTGCACGGGCTCGCGCAGTCGAAGCTCCGGCCGGGCGAGGTTTTCCTCGCGTACGGCGCCGGCCCCATAGGGCTGTTTGCCTTGCAGGTTGCCCGCGTCCACGGCGCGTCAAAACTCATCACCGTGGACATCGGGGAGAAGAAGACCGCGGTAGCGAAAAAGTATGGGGTGGATGTCGTCATTGACGCGTCCAAGGAGGATCCGGTCGAGGTCATAAAGAAGGAAACCGGAGGCAAGATGGCCGACGTCGTCATCGATTTTACCGGAGCGCCCCCGGCCCAGAAAAAAGCCATAAACTGCGCCGGAAAGATGTCGAGGGTCGTCCTTCTCGGAATCTCCCACAGCGGACTCTCGCTGGACGAACACGAGGTCGACAATATCATGAGGGGACAGATATCAGTGATCGGCTCTTGGAATTCGTTCACCAAACCGTTCCCCGGGAACGACTGGTTCGAGAGCCTGAAACTGTTCAGCGAGGGTAAAATATCGGCTGGGCATATGATAAGCCACAAGCTGCCACTGGATGAAGCGCCGGACATATTCAGGCAGATCGACGCCGGCGGCCTGTTTTTCAACAAGGTAATGTTCTTCCCGCACGGCGAGAACTTCGGCGAGTAGACGGATTTACACGCGTTTTGAGCGTATATTGAGGAGAACATCATGCTGGCTTGCGTATTCAAAAACGGAAAGTTTGAACTTGCCGAAAAACCTGTCCCGAAGGCCTCTTCCGACAGCGCGGTCGTAAAAATAAAGGCGACGTCCATATGTGGTACTGATTTCAGGACGTACGTCCACGGCAGCAAGAAGATACTCGAAGGCATAACCGTGGGGCACGAGCTTTGCGGCGAGATAGTCGAGATAGGAGAAAGCGTGGCCGGGTTTGCCAAAGGAGAAAGGGTTACGGTCGCGCCGGCGCTAGGCTGCGGGGAGTGCTACATGTGCAGAAAAGGGCACTCCAATATGTGCGACAATCTCAAGACTCTGGGGTATCATTTCGACGGTTCCTTCGCCGAGTACATGGAGATTCCGTCTCCGTTCTTCACGCGCGGACACGTCAATCATGTCGCGCCGTCGGTCGGCTCCGACCAGGCCGCGCTGGCGGAACCGGTGGCATGCGCCGTCAACGCGCAGGAGTTTTTGCGTATAGAAAAGGGCGACTACGTCGGAATTTTCGGTTCTGGATTCATCGGATGCAGTCACGCTGAACTTGCCGCGGCGCAGGGCGCTGAAAAGATCATAATGATAGAGCCCAACGCCGACAGGCTTGAGATTGCCAAACGGACGATCCCCGGAATATACGGGATCACCGGCGACGCCGACGTCGCGTCGTCCGTCAGGAAAATAACGGATGGCAGGGGCGTTGACGTCGCCATCGTCGCTTGTTCCGTAGGCCCGGCTCAGACGGCCGCGATCGAGATCGCGGCAAAGCGGGGGAGAGTAAGCCTCTTCGGCGGACTTCCGGGCGAAGGCAGAGGATTTGTGGACAGCAATCTCATCCACTACAACGAACTCGGAATCTTCGGCGTACACGCTTCCACGCCGCAGCAAAACCGGCATGTCCTCGATTGGCTGGCCAGCGGCAAAATAGATACGGCGAAGTATATAGCGAAGAAATACCCTCTCGGAGATATCATGCAGGCTTTCGACGACATAGCGAAAAAGGGCATCATGAAGGCCGTTATAGCCGACGAGGGCTATTAGGCGGAAGCGACAGCCGGACACGGAGCGAATCGCCTGACGGTAGGTGTTATTATGGACGAGGGACGCGTCAAACTCGAGGTCGAGATCAGAAACGCTGTTTTAATGGCGATATATAAAAAAACCGGTGTGAGATATGTGCCGGTCGCTGTATCGAACAGGCACGCGCATCTCTCGCGCGCGGATATGGAAGTTTTGTTCGGAGCGGGCCGCAAACTGACGCCCATGAAATCTCTCTCGCAGCCGGGGCAGTACGCCGCGAAAGAGACTCTCTCGCTGACCGGCCCGAAAGGCAGAATAGACGGAATTCGAGTCCTCGGCCCCGAGAGGGGAAGTTCGCAGGTGGAGATATCCGTCACGGATTCGTTCAGGCTTGGCATAACGCCGCTCATCCGCATGTCCGGCGATACGGCCGGCAGTCCAGGGGGACGTGTGGAGACGAAGCTCGGCTCGGTGGAGTTGAGCGAGGGCGTGATCGTCGCGGCAAGGCACATGCACATATCTTCCGCTCAGGCGCAAATCATGGGCCTCTCCGACGGCCAGGCGGTATCTCTCAAGTCCGCCGGCGGACGCGGGGTCGTGTTCGACAATGTGGCCGTCAGGAGCGGAGAGGGTTTCGACCTGGAGGTTCACCTCGACACCGACGAGGCCAACGCGGCGCTTTTGAGGGACGGGGATCTCCTCGAAGTAGTGTGAATATGTCTGTGCTGGGTGGGATTTTGGATATCTCGGATGAAAGACAGAGGGGCTTGCTGATCGGCAGGATCGCTCAGGAGGTATTGTCCCGGCTGAGCGCCCTCGATGCGAAGGATGAAAATGTCTCGGGTACGGTGGTGCTGATGACCTCTCATATTCCGTCGCCCGCGAGCGCGATGTCAAAATTGAGGGAGAACTTCGGCGGCGAATTGTCCTTCATCGACTTCGGGGTGAAGATTCCGTTTGGTCTCCCGAATGTCATAGACGCCGGGAAAGAGTCGGAGGGAAGTCTGACGGAGACGGTGGCTTCGGCGGCCGGGGTTGTGCTCCTGGCGCCGAAGATAGGATTGCTCGACAGCATAGCGAAGGGCGACGACAGGGATTTCATCCCGTATCTCGTGATACGCAGCATGCTGTGGGGAAGAGATGTGAGCGTGCTGCTTGATTTCGAGCCGCCGCGTTTCAGAAGGAACACGTTTTTTGAGAAACTTGCCGATACGTTCGCGATCCTTCAGGACATGGGGGTCAGACTGCTGACTTATAAATGCGCGCAAAAGGGCGCCGAGGGTCTGTGCCTCGTCACGGAGGCCGACGTCACAGAAGCCTGGAGAAGCCGCAGGACCGAGATACGCCGGGCGCCGGGCGCTATAATTACCCCGGCGGCGAAAGACAAGGCCGGAGAACTCGGGATCAGGCTCAATTGAATATCTGTTCTCATACCTCAAGACGCCGGACAGGAGAAGCAAATGCAATTATGCAGAGTTAAAGGCACAGTGGTTAGCACCAACAAGAGCGAAAAGCTGAACGGTTTGAAACTGCTGATCGTGAAACCCATTGACATCGAGACGTTCGAGGAAAAGGGCGGTATAGTCGTGGCGATCGACGCGGTGGGCGCCGGCGAGGGGGAGGTGGTGATGTGCGTCGGGGGGAGTTCTTCGCGCCAGACGGGCATCACTGACGGAAAACCGGTGGATCAGTCCATCGTGGCCATCATTGATTCCGTGAATATGAACGGCAAGCGTATTTTTGAAAAATTCAAGGTATAAGCACAACTTTATAATAAAGAGGTCGAAGAGATGGCGCTAAGCGAGGCACAGATCAGACAGCTTGCAAATGACGCGATTCTGGAGGTAAATGGCGCGAAACCATCGGCGCCTTCGGGAAAACCGGCGTATTCCGTGTTGCCGCCGGCATCTGGGCAGTGGCTGTGCGACGACGCAAACGAAGCGATCGCGAACGCGAAGCGGTCACAGATGATACTCGCCAGGATGCCGTTGGAGCAGCGGGGCAGGATAATATCGGCAATGAGAGAAGCCGCCGTCAGGCACGCGGAGACGCTTGCCGAACTCGCTCACAATGAGACCGGTTACGGGAGGGTAGATCACAAGGTTTTGAAGAACCGCCTGGCCGCTGCAAACACGCCTGGCATAGAGGATCTCCGCCCGATGGCGTACAGCGGAGACAACGGACTCACCATAGTGGAGGGAGCGCCGTTCGGGGTGATAGGTTCCATAACTCCTTCGACCAATCCTACATCCACGGTCATAAACAACTCGATAAGCATGATAGCGGCCGGCAACTCCGTGGTGTACAATCCGCATCCGTCCGCGAAGAATTCTTCCACTGAGGCGATGCGCGTCCTGAATGAAGCGGCAGCGGCTGCCGGAGGTCCGCCCGCCCTCATGACCACGGTAAAGGTTCCGACTCTGCAGAGCGGAGCTGCCATCATGAGCCACAGGGACGTCAAATTACTTTCCATCACGGGCGGCGAGGCCGTCGTCAGCGTGGCGATGAAATCGGGCAAGAAAGTGATCGCCGCCGGGCCCGGAAATCCGCCGGTTATCGTGGACGATACCGCCTTCATACCGCAGGCCGCTAAAGATATAGTCGACGGTGCGAGCTTCGACAACAACGTGCTCTGTGTGGCCGAGAAGGAGGTGTTCGCCTTCGAGGGTATCGCGGGAGAGCTGGTGAGCCAGATGGTACACTGCGGGGCCCACAAAGTTTCCGGAACGGACATCGATAAAATAGTCAATACGGTGTTGGAGAAGCGCGACGGCAAGTACGTCATAAACAGAAATTTCGTAGGGCGCAGCGCGACCCATATACTCGAACAGAGCGGAGTCCCTTACGTCGGGGAGCCGAGGCTGGTCATAGCCGAAGTGGACAAGTACCATCCGTTTGTGACGACTGAAATGCTGATGCCGGTGCTTCCGGTCGTCCGCGTCGGCAACATAGACGAAGCCATCGAGGAAGCGCTTCGCGCGGAACAGGGATATCAGCATTCGGCCATGATTCACTCCACGAACATACGGAATATGTCCGCCGCGGCCTACGCGCTGAACACGACGATATTCGTGAAGAATGCGCCGTCATACAGCGGATTGGGCTTCGGGGGGGAGGGCTACGCCACTCTTACGATAGCGACTCCGACCGGGGAGGGCCTGACGAGCGCGAAGTCCTTTACCCGTGCCAGGCGATGCGTATTGAAGGGCGATTTCAGAATCGTCTGATTCGATCATGAACGTAGCGGAGATGATTCGCAGCGCCGGAGTGGTGGGAGCCGGAGGCGCGGGATTCCCGACCCACGTCAAGGTAAACGCGGCTTCGCCCGAGTGCGTCATAGCCAACGGAGCGGAGTGCGAGCCTTTATTGCGGGTGGATCAGCAAGTCATGGAGTTCCACGCCGGTTCTGTCATTGAAGGGTTGCGTCTGGTCATGAGCCATACTGACGCGCGTCGTGGCGTCATCGCCCTGAAGGATCACTACGAGGGCGCGATAACGGCTCTCCGGCGTGAGTTGTCCGGCTCGGACGACATAGGGCTTCACGTCATGAGAAGCTACTATCCCGCCGGGGACGAACAGCAGCTAGTGTACGATATCTGCGGGCGGGTCGTTCCGACAGGCGGGATTCCTCTTGATGTGGGGGCGGTGGTATTGAACGTCAGCACGCTTATGCACGTGGACGAAGGGAGCCGGAACATCCCGGTGACGGATAAATATGTGACGGTCGGCGGAGCGGTTCGCAGGCCTGTTACGGTCAAGGCCCCGATAGGCGCGCCGATGGACGTTTTACTCGACGCCGCCGGAGGGACGACGGAGAAATGCGGTTACATAATCGGAGGGCCCTGTATGGGCAGAGTTGTCTCAGACCTGAGCTTCCCGGTCGTGAAAACTACCGGAGGGATCATAGCGATACCGGAGGGACATCCGCTCCTTCAAAAAAAGAGCGATCGCATGAGCGTGCAGCTTATCAAAGCCGTGTGCTGTCAGTGTTCCTTATGCACCCAGATGTGCCCCAGAAACGCGCTTGGGCTTCGCGTCGAACCTCATAAGGCTATGCGCAGCCTGGCCCAGGGAGTCGACCTGCTAAATGGGGCGAATGGCCTTTTCTCCTGCTGTGACTGCGGGATATGCACATACTACGCCTGCAATTTCGGCCTGAAACCGTCCAAGGTCATGGGACTGCTGAAGGCTGAAATGCAGAAGGCGGGAGTCAAGCCCAGGAAGGAAGTTTACTCGGCGGCCGACAGGGGGCTCGGCATGAAGAAACTGCCCACCGCAAGGCTCATACACAGGTTGGGCATAGGGAAGTACGATGTGGCGGCTCCCATGGAGGAGCGTCCGATTTATACGGCCGTCGTCAGGATACCCCTCAAGATGCACATAGGCGCCCCATCCAAGCCGGTTGCCTCGGTCGGACAGCGCGTAAACAGGGGCGATCTGATTGCCGATATACCGGAGGGGGCATTGGGCGCGAAAGTACACGCGAGCATCGACGGGACGGTTACCGAAGTGACCGGCGAATATATGGAGATAAAGGTGTAGCTGATGGGACAGGCGCTTGGAATGATTGAACTCATAAGTGTTCCCGCTGGGATCGAGGCCGGCGACGCGATGCTGAAAGCCGCCGCCGTGGAATTGGTGACGGCGCAGGCGGCTTGCGCGGGCAAATACTTCGTCGCGGTCACCGGCGAGGTGGCCGCGGTGGAAGCGAGCGTCAAAGCCGGCAGGGAAGCCGCGTCCATGAAGCTGATCGACAGTCTCGTGATACCGAATATAGACGCGCAGGTACCCCTCGCCATCAACATGTGCAGCGATCCGGGGGAAATAGAGACGCTCGGGGCGATAGAGACGTTCTCTCTGTGCGCCGCGATAGTGGCGGCGGACTGCGCCGTGAAAGCCGCGCGGGTACGGCTCATAGAGATCAGGCTGGGCAGAGGGTTGGGCGGCAAGTCGTTCATAACTCTCACCGGCGATGTGGCGGCGGTAAAAGCCGCGGTGAAAGCCGCCTCGGAAGTCGAAGAAGTCAGAGGCCTGATGGCGGAGAGCGTGGTAATACCTTCGCCGCACCCCGATATGGTCAAGGCGGTATTTTGAATTTTACAGATACTTTGAATACAATATGAGGAGGACTGAAAATGTCCAAAGAAGCACTGGGAATGGTTGAGACAAGAGGGCTGATAGGCGCGATCGAGGCGGCGGACGCTATGGTAAAGGCCGCCAACGTTTCCCTGATCGGCAAACAGCAGATCGGAAGCGGGCTGGTCACTGTCATGGTGAGAGGTGACGTAGGGGCCGTGAAAGCCGCTGTCGACGCCGGAGCGGCGGCCGCCAAGAGGGTAGGCGAACTCTACGGCGTGCATGTCATCCCCAGCCCCCATGGGGACGTGGAAGGCATACTGCCGACGATTAACGCCGCTCCCCCGGCGCCGGCGAAGTCGAAAGCATAAACGAGCCGTGTACGCGGGCGAGGTCGTCGGGTGCGTAGTAGCTACGGTTAAGGAACCCAACCTGGAGGGTATACCGCTCCTGGTGGTGAGGGTAATCGAAAACGGCAAGCCGGCCAATCTGGTGGTTGCCGCGGATTCGACCCGTCAGGCCGGCAGCGGCGACCATGTGTACATGATCGGCTCCAAGGAGGCCGCTCGCATGTTCCGTAAGAAGCTGACTCCGGTGGATGTGGCGATTGTGGGTTTTATTGACGAATACAGGGAGGAACTTTGAGCCCCCCTTATTTGATGATCTGAAAGGTGGAATAAAGAAATGGAGAAATTGGCGCTTGGTATGGTAGAGACGAGGGGTTTGATAGGCGCGATCGAAGCGGCGGACGCCATGGTTAAGGCCGCTAACGTGACTCTGATTGGCAAGGAACAGATCGGCAGCGGTCTCGTGACCGCTATGGTGAGAGGCGACGTGGGCGCGGTAAAGGCGGCCGTCGACGCCGGAGCGGCGGCGGCGAAAAGAGTCGGCGAACTCTATGGCGTACACGTTATCCCAAGCCCGCACAACGACGTCGAGGGTATTCTGCCCGGCAAAAAATAGGGGACGCCGGTGAGAATCGCCGCAGTCGTAGGAAACGTAGTTTCCACGATAAAGGACGAGTCATACCGCGGATACAAACTTATGATCATCGAATACCTGAACGAGGACGGAAAACCGTCCGGGGCGCGTCAGATAGCGTTTGACGCCGGACAGGCCGGCATAGGCGACGTAGTGCTCGTCAACGTGGACGGGGGAGCGGCGAACATGATGCTCGATAAAGACGTCATCGCCGATCTCACAATTTGCGGCGTCCTGGACAGCTATACCTATGACGGGAAGACGAAGGTATTCTTCTGAGGTGGTGGTTGAAATGGATATTGAAAAGATCGTGAGCGATGTGCTCAAGGAGGTTCAATCCGGGGGAACTGTTCACGGAAAACCCTCGCCGGGTTCGGTTCAGGCGTGGGAAGTTCCGTCGAAGCTGGAGCACTCGCTGCTGAACCCGGATGTCGGCCTCGGCAAGATATTGGCGGAGTGCGCCGTCGCGCGGCGGTATTGCGTAGCGGCGGTCTGTGTCGCGCCCTATTATGTGTCCGCCGCCGCCGACGTCCTGAGAGGAAGCGGCGTAAAGGTCTGCGCCGCGATAGGTTTCCCGCACGGTTGCATGTCGGCGGCGTCAAAACTGGCCGAAGCGCGCGAGTGCGTCAAAAACGGCGCGGACGAAATCGACGTCGCGATGAACATTCTTGCGGTAAAATCGGGCAGGATCGCCGACGCAAGGGACGATTTCGAACAGATAGCGGCCGCCTCGCGCGGAAAGACTACGCTCAAGGCGGTTTTCGAGCACAGCGTGTACTCCGACGAGGAGAAGCGCGCCGTGCTGGAAATCGTGAAGACCTGCGGAGCCGAGTTCGTGAAGATACAAAACGTCCTGAGCGGCAAGGGCGCCGAAACCGAGGACATAAAATATGTGAGGAATATCCTGGGCCGTAACGTGAAAGTCAAGATCGACGGCGGCGTAAAGACGCTGGCGAAGGCGATGGAACTGTTGTCCGCGGGAGCGGATCGCATAGGACTCACAGCGACCGCGGCGATCGCGAAAGAGGCGGAGTGTAAATAAAAGGCCTTAATACGATTATTGGAGGAATAAGATGAGCGCGATAGATATCAATGAAATTATCAGGCAGGTGACTGCCGAGATATGCGCCAACTACGGCGCGGCTTCTTCCGCGCCGGCTGATGAGTACAGTCCGGCGTCGCTGGCGAAGTACATCGACCATACGCTGCTTAAGCCCGACGCCAGCCTGAACGATATACGCAAGGTCTGTGACGAAGCAAAGAAGCATAACTTCGCTAGCGTGTGCGTGAACACCGGCTACATAAAATTCGTAGCCGACGCTCTGGAGGGCAGCGGAGTGGCGCCATGCTGCGTCGTCGGTTTCCCGCTGGGAGCCATGATGCCCGAGGCCAAAGCGGCCGAGGCGCTGTGCGCCGTCAACAGCGGCGCTAAAGAGGTCGACATGGTCATAAACGTCGGAGCGGTGAAATCATCCGACTGGAAATTGGTCCACAGCGACATAGAGGGCGTCGTGACGGCGGCTCGCGGAAGAGCCATAGTGAAGGTGATAATAGAGACATGCCTCCTCACCGACGAGGAAAAGGTGAAGGCATGCGCGATCAGCAAACTCGCGGGGGCTCATTTCGTGAAAACGTCCACCGGATTTTCGACCGGCGGAGCGACGGTGGAAGACGTGCGTCTGATGCGCCGGACAATAGGTCCCGATATGGGACTCAAGGCATCCGGAGGAGTGAGGACGTACGAGGACGCGGTCAACATGCTGAAGGCCGGAGCCACCAGGCTGGGAACCAGTTCAGGAACGAAGATCGTATCGGGCGACGGCGCGGCGGAGCACAAATGCGTGAACTGCGGAGCGTGCAAAGTCGTGTGCCCGAGCGGCAGGGCCACGGTCATAAAAGGCCTGTACTGACCTGGGTATCTTTTAAAAATATATGAGAAAACCGATTATCGCCGGTAACTGGAAGATGAACATGACGCCGTCACAGACGGTGAAGCTGATCGAGGAGATCAAGCCTCTCGTCGCGGAGGCGAGATGTGAGATCGTCGTCTGTCCGACCCATACGTGCCTCTTTGCGGCTAAAGAGGCCCTTAAAGGGACGGACAGAATATCCCTCGGCGCTCAGGACATGTTTTACGAGGAGAGGGGCGCTTTCACCGGCGAGGTCTCCTGCGAATCGCTGCTCGAACTCGGCGTCAGATACGTGATCATCGGACATTCGGAGCGCCGCCAATACTTCGCCGAGTCCGACGAGACGGTCAGCAAAAAAGTCACGAAGGCCCTGGAAAAACGCCTGATTCCGATTGTCTGCGTGGGCGAGTCGCTCACGCAGAAACAGCGGGGAGTTACGAACGAAACCGTGGGGTTGCAGACGCGTCTCGCGCTTTTCGGCGTCGGCGCCGGAAACGCGGAGGACGTCGTGATAGCGTACGAACCGATCTGGGCAATCGGAACAGGCATGACGGCCACCAGCGCGGAGGCGAACGGCACGATACGCCGTATAAGAGGCGTCCTCGCCGAGATGTACAATCCGGAAACCTCGCGGAAAGTCCGCATTCTTTACGGGGGCAGCATGAACGCCGGAAACGCAGGGGAATTGCTTTCAACGAGCGACATAGACGGAGGACTGATAGGCGGCGCGAGCCTGAAGAGCGGCGATTTCGCGCAAATCGTGGGCAACTTGAGCTGATATTGACAATGGTTCAGGGGAGTCCGACGATAGCCGGCTCCTTTATTTTTTTGTGTGTGATTCGGAATGATAAAGCAGGAGAATCACGCAAAGTGACATACCCCCCTGATTCAGCGAATGGGAGAATGTCACTTTGCGCAGAATTCAAGCTAATAGACAACCTCTATTTTCTTGCCGCACTTGGATGATTCGGCAAGGGTCTCCAGAATGACCGCTGCTCTGTAGCCGTCCTCGAACGTAGCGCATAACGGGCCAACTTCTTTGTCGTTTGCCACACAGTCGAGAAAATGAGCGATCAGATTGATGTGACCGTGTTCCCAGCCGCAATTATGGCCTGCGGGCCACCATATCTTCATGAACGGATGATTGGGCAGCGTGCAGGAAATTCTTGTAAAGCCGGCAATTTCGGGAACAGGCGCTTCTCTGAGCTGCACATTGAGATAAGTAGGATCCTCGAGGCTCCATGTAATAGTTCCTTTTGTTCCGTAGATCTCCCAATAAAGATGGTTATACCTGCCGGATGCGACTGACATGTTTTCAA
Source organism: Synergistaceae bacterium (assembly GCA_031264605.1). Taxonomy (GTDB): domain Bacteria; phylum Synergistota; class Synergistia; order Synergistales; family Synergistaceae; genus JAIRKI01. Next base: position 12,321 of record JAISDQ010000182.1, read on the forward strand.
TGGTTCCGGTAGCGCCGTTGTTAAAGTCAATGAGAGCCCGAATGCTGTCATCATAAGGCACATCGACCATAGCGCCGTTTTTGCGGGCGGAGGGTCTCTGTTTCGGGATAGAACGCATATCGCCCGTTATCGAAGCAACTTCGCCAACGAGGAATCGAGCCTGGTCAATAAGGTGCGTTCCCAACCCCTGGGAGTTGCCTGTCATGTTTTGATACCAGACGTTTTCAACAGGGAGATCGAGAGGAAGGGCATATTCCTGATGATATCTTCCGTAAAAGTGAAGTATGTCGCCGACCGCCCCTTTGTTGATAAGCTCGTACGCAAGCCTGACAGCGCCTTGAAAACGATAGTTAAAACACAGAGCGTTCTTGACGTTTGCCTTATTGACCGCGTCCAGCATTTTTTTTGACGCTTCTCTGCCCAAGGCCATCGGTTTTTCGCATATGATATGTTTGCCGGCTTCGGCAGCGTCAATACAAGGCTGCATGTGAAGACTGTCCACACAGACATTGTCAAATACAGAAACGTCAGGATCCGCGATAAGATCTTTCCAGCCGCCATAATGGTTCTTGAAGCCGTACCTGTCAGCGGCAGCCTTGGCATTTTCCACGGTGGAAGCGCTAATTGCGATCAGTTCCGGCACATAGTTTGTTTCAAACATATAGCTGATCGTCTTGTACGCATTGGAATGAGCCTTGCCCATGAAGCCCCTGCCAAAAAGACCGATTCCGATTTTTTTTCTGGGCTGTGAGAAATCGCCGACACTGTAACCTATACCTATGTTTTTTACTTCGCTCATAATCACCGCACCTTTTTTCTTTGCGTCTTCCTACCCTCTTTTAATACTATTTCCCATAGTACACCCTTATCCGCCGCTCCGGCTATTTCACGGAATATTTCACAAAGACCTTACCTGGCATGTCTCGCCTCACTCATCCCTCCCGGCGTATATGACGGTTGCGTAGCTTGTGCCGGATTCTACGCGGCGGCCCAGAATATCCGACGAGTCCGTGTGTTCCATGACGACGCCCTTTACCGCGCCGAGTTCGCTGAACAGACGGAGGACAAGCGACGCGGCTCTCCGCGCGTCGATATCCAAGCGGCCGGTTTGCATCGGTTCCAGGGCCGTCAGGACTTCGAGAGTCAGTTCGTCCTCCTGGCGCATCGCTTCAGGGGTTTTGTAATGCGACAGATCCATGCTCAAAATGATCATGTCGCTTTCCAGCGCCGCTTCGAGCATGTATTTTTTCAGCATCAGGAGAGCGATATCGGGTATGTTCGGTTTCAGCACCATAGGGACGACCGTCGCGTTGGGGAAATACCGCGCGATGAACGGAATGTGGATGGTGATTCCGTGTTCTTCCGCGAAAAGACGCGGATTTGACGTGACCACGCTCAAGCCGGAGAAACCGCTTTTCGCGTCGTCGTCGGCTTTAACTGTCCATCCCGCCGTTTGCCAATCATCGCCGCATACCTCGGCGTAATTTCTTGCCCGTTTGAAATGGTCGGGCGACAGCAGCCACACGCGTCTGACCTTATCCGAGGAAACGCGTTCATAAAACCGCGATATCATGTCCAGCGCGAGACCGTGGTGCGGCACGATTCCCCCGAGTATCCGCGCTCCGGCGTCCGCGTTCGCTGACGCCGAAAGCGCAAAAAACATGCCGCAGAAAACGGCGACAAACAGGCGTTTCTTTGCCGTCATCGCGTGTTTTCCTTAAATTCTCTATACCAGTCGGGGCAGAGCCGTTCCAATTCATTTTCGCGGCCCGGGTCGTATACTATGGCCTTCCATTCCTCGTCCGTCATACGCTCGGACACGGAGCGCTCGAACTCGTAATACGAAAAAACGTAGCCTTTTGTGACGCGGGCCCCGCCGGATTTGTCGTTCGCGAATACGTAAATCGCCCGCGGTGTCCCGGAAGCCGCTTCCAGAACCGTCATATCCCAACCGTTCGTCGCCGTATCCGCCACGCACGCCATCTTCCTCAGCTCTCCGTCGTCCGTCAGCATGCCGTATCCGGGAAGAAGAAGGAATCTGTCGAAAGCGCGCGCTGTCTCCTTGATCGAAGCGTATTCGCCTGGGGATAGCGTCTCTTTGGTAACTTCCTTCCTCGCGATATCCCTCATAGATTCGAGCATCGCCGAAAATTTTCCGAGTCTGTCGGAATATTTCGTCTCGCCGTCGCCATCGTTGTCCTCCACGCCGAAGCCTTCTATGAAAGCCCTCAAATTGTCCGTCGCGCCGAGCATCGCTGAGAAGAACTGCGGATCGGGCTCCACGTAGCCTCTCGGTCGCGGAGGCTCGAATCCGCCGGCATACCAGTTGTCGCCGCCCTCGCCCATCTCCGCCATGCTCTGCTCGGCGTACAAAATGGTGTCGTGTTTTAGTTCGGCCCATGAAGCCAGATTCGTCGCCAGTTTCTTCCATCGCCACCCCTCGGTTCCGTAAAAAAACTGCTCCGATCCCGAGTCTTTGAAACCGGCCAGAAACGTTTCGAGCCAGCTAGCGTAGACGGTGTTCTCCCCGGCGAGATATCCGGCGGCTTCGTCTTTCAGTTCCGCAAGGCTGGCTTCGTAGTTTTCAATGTCGTAATCGTTTTTCGAGAGAGCGTCCGCGGCGGACGACCCGAATACCGCCATGACGTCCGTTCCCTTCGGCATGTTCCGCGGGTTTTCATCGGTTCCGACGCTGGGCGACGTAAGCCGGTTCATTATGTAAGCGTCATAGGTGAAGCGTTTGGGCGAGATTCTGAAAACCGCGCTTCTGGATTCGAAATCAGCCCCTGCCGCGTCAATCCCCGCGACGCTCCGAATCTTCGGCCCCGAAACGTTTTCCGCGATATCCTCCGCGAGACGGGCAATCACGGCTTCGTCGCCGAGGAGCGCCCAGGCATCCTGTCCGCCGTCTCCCAAGCGTTTCCGCACGATCCCGCGATAAATTTTCGGGTCTCCGGCGTTGGGAACGCCTATCAGCAAAGTCATCGCGTCCTCGAACGTCTCCCAGTTTCCCCTCTGCGCGTCCATCGCGAGAGCGATTGCCGCGGCGGCCGCGACGTTGTGCGCGATCGGTTTTCCGTCCATGCCGAACATCGGCAGTTCGGCGAGCCCGACGTAACTCATCGCGCGAAAGTAGCGTTCGTACTCGGGGGAGATCGTGTAGTGTCCGCGCGGTTTGAACAGCGTGTAGTCGATTTTCTGTCCGGTTATACCCGAAACTTCCATTTCGGAGGCCGCCATGATTTTTTCGGTTTCCGCGGCCGCTCGCGGCGATAGTTTTTCGCCCGCCGGATTTTCCGACAACAGCGCTTGTGCGACCGACAACATATCATGGGCTGTGTCGAAAGACCGCCGCGCGGCGTCCCCGCCGTCCGAGCGCTTTCGCGCCGCATCCACCAGGCCGATCGCCCCGTTCAAATTCTCCGCGAGCTGGGGCGCGAGGTATGTGCGCTCGAATTTTTGCAGCATCTGGTCGAATATGAGATGGAACGAATGGAGAAAAATATCCGCCGTGATGAAATCCGCCTCGTACTCTCCCGTAAGCGAGTAAAGATCGGCCATATCGTCGACACGGACGCCGTATTCATCAGGCAAAAGAGCCTTGTCGTCTATGAGAAACCCACGTTTTTCGAGCGAATCGGCGAATCGTTCCGGCAGATTTTCGATATTTTCCGCGCCGCCCGGCTCGGCGCGCAATCTTCGCGACGAGGGTATGAGGGCGCGGTCGGCTTTCGAGTTGTCCGGTTCGTACGAGTCCAGCACGATGAAATCTTCCCCGCGTCCCCACGCGAAACGGCGGCCTACGCCGGATTCTCCGTCAACCGTGCCGAAGGACATGAGCACATATCCGTCGCGTTTCCCGTACGAGGGAACGATTTCTCCTTTAAGCAGCGAAAAATCACGCCCCGGCAGATCGCTTTTGCCGCCGCCGGGCATCAGTGAAAGTTCCGGCCCGTCGCGGAGGGCCATATAGAGCGCGCCGCGGGTTGGTTCGCAATCCGGAAACGGCTCTACGCCGTCCTCGGGAATATAGCCCAGCACGCTGCCGTCATCCGGAGATATGAGCGCGAACCAGCCGCATTCGGGACGCAACGTCAGTTTGTTGCCGTAGACGACGACGCCTTCTATATCGTCGCCGTATTCGATCCCGCCGTCGCCGGTTTTGGCGTATTCGCCGCCCGGCGAGTTCATGATCGGCAGTATTTCCGCGACGACGGTATATTCTCCCTCGCCCGCCGCCTCGCGGGAAGCCGCGCGCGCCTCTCCGTCAAACGCCAGAAGCAG
>JAISDQ010000195.1 GCA_031264605.1 Synergistaceae bacterium
GAAAACACCGGCGTCTGATTGACAGAGAAAAAAGCGGGCGGCATAAAACACCCCGCCCGCCTGATCCCGCGTCTAAACACCTCTTTTTCATAATAGCGAATACGATGAAACCACTCCGCGAGCGGGCCGGCCGCACTCGTAAAATTGAAGCGGTAATTACTTTTTTGTCAGCATAAGTCTGCATGACTTCTTACATGTGATTATGATTATCATATCTGCGGTTATTTTTTCCTTCAAAAAAGGCGTTATTACATCTAAAAAAGCCTAAAAAAACGGGCATTAGCTTTATATTTTAAAAAAATTCAGAAATTGGCCTTTCGCCTTTGACAGAAACCCCTCTAGTTTGTATATTTATGTTTCTTTGAAAAAAGGCCGGCATCTGGAGAAGGGACGTGAGGATGGGGTTGAAAAAGAAGATCCAGCTCTACGGATTCAACAACCTTACAAAAACACTGAGTTTCAATATCTACGATATCAGTTACGCGAAAACCGAACGCGAGAAGAAAGATTATATCGAGTATATAGACGATCAGTACAATTCCGAAAGGCTCACCGGCATACTTCTGGAAGTGACGAACACCATAGGAGCTTACGTGCTCAATATCTCCAAGCAGGACTACGACCCGCAGGGAGCGAGCGTGACTCTGTTGGTGTCCGAGCAGATGATGTCGCCTGACCAGATGGATATTTCCTGCAATCAGTGTTCGTTCATACAGGACGCGCTCAAAGACCGGGAATTCGGCGAGACTGTCGTGGCGCATCTCGACAAGAGCCATGTGACGGTCCACACTTACCCCGAATTTCACCCGAACAATGAGATAAGCTCATTCAGGGTCGACATCGACGTCTCCACATGCGGCAAGGTATCTCCCCTGAACGCTCTGAACTACCTCATAGGCTCGTTCGACTCCGACGTGATAACCATGGATTACCGGATAAGGGGTTTCACCCGCGACAAGAACGGCAAGAAGTTCTACAAGGATCACGAGATCAAATCCATTCAGGATTTCATCGACCCGAAGACGCTGACGCGATACGACGCGATCGACGTTAACGTCTATCAGTCGAACATATTCCACACCAAGATGATCCTGAAGGAAATAACGCTCGCCGATTATCTCTTCAACATAGACCCGCGGGAGCTTTCGCCGCAGGTCCGCCTCTCGCTGAAGGACCAGATAACGAAGGAAATGCTGGAGATATACCACGGGATGAATATATTCTGATGAACCAGAATTCCGCCCCCCTCCACGAGGCGCTGGAGCGCTACAGGGGAAACCGCGTGGTGCCGTTCGACGTTCCCGGTCACAAACAGGGGCGGGGAACGCCCGAACTCACGGAATTTCTGGGCAAACAGTGCCTGTCGGTCGACGTCAATTCGATGAAGCCGCTCGACAACCTCTCTCATCCCACATCGGTGATTCGCGACGCCGAAGCCCTGGCCGCCGACGCGTTTGGCGCGCGCAGCGCTTTTTTCATGGTCGGAGGCACCACGTCCGCCGTGCAGGCCATGATAATGAGCGTATGCAAGTCGGGAGACTCGATAATAATCCCGCGCAACGTGCATAAATCGGCGATAAACGCCATGATACTGTGCGGGATAAACCCGGTTTACGTTGATCCCGGCGTGCACTCGGACCTCGGGATATCGCTAGGCATGTCGCCCTCCGGATTGGAAGCGGCGGTGAAGGCTCATCCTTCCGCGAAGGCGGTTTTCGTCAACAATCCCACCTATTACGGCATATGCCCCGATATGGAGCGAATGGCCCGTATCGCTCATTCGGCGGGAATGGCCGTCCTGGCCGACGAAGCCCACGGCACCCATTTCTATTTTGGGGATGATATGCCGCCGCCGGCGATCCGAGCGGGCGCAGACATGTCGGCCATCAGCATGCACAAGACCGGCGGTTCCCTGACGCAGAGTTCGCTGCTGCTCGCGGGCGGCGACAAAATCTCGCCCGACTACGTCAGAACCATCATAAACCTGACGCAGACGACAAGCGCGTCGTACCTGCTCATGAGTTCCATCGACATAGCGAGAAAGACGCTCGCGACCGAAGGGCGCGCGAAACTGCGGGAGGTGCGGGAACTCGCCGAGTACGCGCGAAACGAGATAAACGGCATAGGCGGTTATTACGCCTTCTCGCGCGAGATAATCAACGGACGCGACGTCGCGGATTTCGACTCCACGAAACTCTCCATCCACACCCTGAAAATCGGACTGGCCGGGGTGGAGGTATACGACATACTGCGCGACCGCTACGGGATTCAGATAGAATTCGGGGACATGGGCAACTGTCTCGCGATAGTCTCGGTCGGCGACACCCATTACAATATCGAGCGGCTTGTGTCGTCGCTGTCCGAGGTAAAGCGCCTCAACGGAAAGGAGGGGCTCTCCTTGTGGGAACAGGAATACATCCCGCCGGTGGTGAAACTCTCGCCGAGAGAGGCTTTTTACGCCAACAGGGAAATTTTGCCCCTCGTGTCGTCGCGCGGCCGCGTCTCGTCGGAGTTCGTGATGTGCTACCCGCCCGGCATCCCCCTATTGGCCCCGGGGGAGCTGATAACGCGCGACGTACTCGGCCATATCCTATACGCTAAGGACAAAGGCAGTCTCCTCATGGGCCCGCAGGACATGACGCTCGAAAATATTTTCGTGGTAAAACGGGAGGTTTGACGCATGGAGCTTTGGTACACCGAGGAACACACCCCGAACGTCCGGTTTTCGATAAAGATAAAAGAACAGGTGTTATCCGTGAATAGCCCCTTTCAACGGATAGACGTGTTCGACTCCGAGGAATTCGGCAGGTTTTTCACGCTCGACGGAGTGATAATGCTCACGCAGCACGACGAATTCATATATCACGAGATGATCGCCCACGTCCCAATGGCGGCGAACCCGGCGGCCCGCAACGCCCTCGTGATAGGGGGCGGCGACGGAGGAACCGTGCGGGAGATAACGCGATACCGGACCGTCGCGCGCGTGGACCTGGTGGATATCGACAAAATGGTCGTCGACGTGTGCCGCGAACACCTGCCGTTCACTTCCCGCGGACTGACCGACGGCCGCGTGAGCCTGCATTTCGAGGACGGCCTTAAGTACATCAGGAGGTTCACCGATTTCTACGACCTCATAATTGTCGACTCGACCGACCCGTTCGGCCCCGGAGAGGGACTTTTCACCAGCGAATTTTACGGCAACTGCTTCAATGCCCTCACTGAGGACGGCATTCTGGTAAACCAGCACGAGAACCCGTATTACGGATATTACTCGCACGCCATGCAGAGGGCCCACGCGCGGATAAGGGAATTTTTCCCCATATGCCGCGTGTATCAGGCCCACATACCGACGTATCCGTCGGGACACTGGCTCTTCGGTTTCGCGTCCAAAAAAACCGACCCCGTCGCCGGCTTGGACGCCGCCGCGTGGAACTCCCTGGGCATCGAAACGCGCTACTACAACACCGATTTGCACGCCGGTTCTTTCATGCTCCCGAATTACGTCAAAAAACAGCTCGAAAAACCCACCGCGGCATGAAACCGAACGTCCAGACCTTCATAGGCTGCGATTCTTCCTACGAGGACGCCAAAATCGCGCTCTTCGGAGCGCCGTTCGACTCCACCGCCTCATTCCGTCCCGGCGCGAGGTTCGCGCCGCAGGCCATGCGCACGGAATCGGCTGGTATCGAGACCTTCAGCCCGTACCGGAACCGGAGCCTCGAAGACATCGCCGTGTTCGACGCGGGCGATCTGGAACTGCCGTTCGGGAACGCCTCAAGGGCGCTCGGCGAAATAGAGCGTTTCTGCTCGCGCGTCTTCTCCGACGGCAAAATTCCCGCGATGATCGGCGGCGAACATCTCGTGACGCTTGGCGCCGTCAGGGCCGCCGCGAAAAAATACCGCGATCTCGCCGTGATACACTTCGACGCTCACGCCGACATGCGCGACGACTACATAGGCGAGACGCTCTCCCACGCCACAGTCATCCGCCGCGTTTGGGAAATCGTCGGGGACGGTTCTGTCTTTCAGTTCGGCATACGTTCCGGGTGCAAAGAAGAATTCGAATGGGGCCGCGAGCGCGTGTCAACAGAGCGTTTCGGCGCGAAGAGCCTGCGCGGCACGGCGGAAACGCTGAAAAACAGGCCAATCTACGTGACGGTCGACCTCGACGTGCTCGACCCCTCGGAGTTTCCGGGCACCGGAACGCCCGAAGCCGGAGGCTTTTCGTTCGCGGAGCTGCTGGAGTCCATAGGAGCGTGCGCCGGCCTCGATATAATAGGTTTCGACCTCTGCGAACTCTCCCCCCACTACGACGCGTCCGCCATCTCGACCGCCGTCGCCTGCAAGACGCTCAGGGAGACGCTGATAGCGTTCGGCGACGGGACGGGACGATAATCCGGCCGCGCGTGTCGCGTTATATATCATGACGCTGAGCGGTACGGCAAGATTAAATCGCGTTCACGCTCCGAGACGCGAAAGTTGATTTATGTTTTTATCTAAAAAGAGGCGCCTATTGCAAAGGAGCGATGATTTGTGCATGGCGAGGTTCGACGCCAAAGCCGCGGTACTTTCGGCTAGAGGCACATGTCGGTGACGAAGTTCGGCCACCAATCCTCCAGACCCAGAATAAAAGATTCCTCTATGGCGGGTATTGTCACGTCGGAACCCAATACGTCGTCCTCCAAGTCGGGAAGGAGGTCGATACAGTTGTACTCGAGCATTCTGTCTTGTTTTGAAAGGCCCAG
>JAISDQ010000116.1 GCA_031264605.1 Synergistaceae bacterium
TTTTTCACGCCGAGTTCCGAAAAAGCGCGTTTGACCGGTTCCAACGCGCCGTTATGGCAGGTGTCCACTATGGCGGCTTCGTTCCCGTCGCGCAGCAGATACGGCGACATCACGCCGCCTCCCTCGTATCCTGAATCGACGCAGTAAACGCCGTTTTTGTAGTCGTCGGCTATGGACGTTTCCAATCTCAATTCCTCCGTTTGGCGCATGAGGTCAATTTCGAGTCCTCCCGCAGCGACAGCCAATCCCGAAGTGTCAGTTCCTCCGGGCGCGAACGCGCGCCAAGCGAGTGCGCGGCCAGTATCCCGGCGCAATCGTCTTTTTTTATGCCGAAGGCGCCTGCCCAATTGTTGACGAGCGTCTTTCGCCGCATGGCGAACGACCCCGAAAGCAGTTTCCTCCACGCCGCGTCCCGCGGCAGGAGTGCGTGCGGGCTGTTTCCGGCATGCAGCGTTATTTCCGCAATCGCCGAATCCACTCGAGGAGAGGGGTAAAATGCAGTGCGGGATACTTTCCGCGGCACGGTTGCCTGCCCCGCGGCCGCTATCGTCACCGAGAGAGGGTTGGATTCCCTGTTTCCCGCGCCGGCGGCAACGCGGGACGCCGCTTCGTCCTGAATCATCAGCAGCATGTAGCGCATATCGCTCCCGGCGAAAGATTCCAGCAGTTTCCACAGAAGAGGGGTCGTGATGTGGTACGGCAAATTGGCTATGACGCGCGTCGGCGTTTCGTCCAATACCGAATAATCGAATTTCACGGCGTCGGCCCAGTGAAGCCGCAGCCTGTTATCTGAAGCGGCAATGGGTTCGAGGTACTCCTTCAGCCGGACGTCGGTCTCCACGGCGTCGACGCGCGCGCATCCCGAGGCGAGGATGCTTTTGGTAAGGGTTCCCGTTCCCGGCCCTATCTCCAGTACCCTGTCCGCGGGGGTGAGCCGCGCGCGCTCGGTCATCCACGCGGACACCGATCTGTCGGTCAGGAAATTCTGCCCTATTTTGGTGTTGTGTCTGAACGCCATGGAGTACCGCGGAACCGCCGCACGGGCGGGATTTCGTTCAGCGATCTCGCTGCGGCGCGCCGACAGCGCTCGCGGCGGATTCCTCAGTCAGGGGGGCCCATCCTCCGCCGAGCGCCTTGAATATCCTTACCATGCCCGACGCCAACTGCCCCTCGCTCACCGCAAGCTGATCCTCCAGCGAGAGAAGCGCGGCCTCCGCGTTTATCACGTTGCTGAAGTCGGTCAGCCCGTTTCTGTACCTGTCGTCGGCCGCCTCGTAAGCCAGGCGGGCAGCGCTCATGCCGGCGCGGAGGGATTTGTTGCGCTCGATTTCCTGATAGTTGGCCGACAGGGCATCCCTGACTTCGGCAACCGCCTTCAGGACGACGCCCTCGTACAAGGCGAGCAACTGTTCCTCGCGGGCCGACTGCACTTCGATGTTCTTTCTGATTGCGCCCCCGTGGAATATGGGAAGCGTTATTCTCGGCCCGAAGCTGAAACCGAAGCTGTCGCCCGAGAACAGGCTCGATCCGGAGAGCGTTTCGAGGCCGATGGAGCCCGCCAGAAAGAACTTGGGGTACAGGTCGCGCTCGGCCGATTTTTTCCGCGACACCTGCGCGGCGAGCGCCCTTTCCGCCGCCCTTATGTCGGGCCTTTGCCTCAAGGCGTCCGCCGGAATGCCCGCGAGGGCGATCTCGGGTTTCGGAAGCGGACGGGGCGATATGAGGGAACTTTCCAGGCTGCCCGGCGTTCTGCCGGAGAGTATGGCGAGCGCGTTCATCACGGCCTCGATGTTCGATTTCAGCGTGGGAATTGAGGCTCTCGTGGTTTCAACCGTATATGTGGACTGATTTAACGCGAGCGTATCGACCAGCCCCGACTCATACAGGGACGAGATCATCGCGAGCGTTTCCTCCTGCAGCTCCAGATTGAGGTTCGCTATCCGCAGGCGCTCCTGCAGCGTGCGCAGCGACAGGTAATTTAGGGCCACTTCGGACGAGAGCGTCACCCAAGCGGAGTGAAGCGCGGCATGGGAGGATTCGAGGTCAGCTTCGGCCGCTTCGGTCGCGAACTTTTTGCCGCCGAATATGTCGATCTCCCACGACGCGTCGAGGCCGAGACTCGTCGTCTCCACTCTGGCCCCTTTCCCAGTCGAATTTTCGGATGATTTGGAATTGGTCCAGGAAGCGGGGCTGTCAAGCTGCGGGAGCACCGCCGATTTGCTTATGCCGAGAGCGGCCCGCGCCTCCAGCACTTTCGCGCGCGACGCGCGCAGATCCCTGTTGTTTTTGATCGATTCGGCTATGAGGTCGCGGAGAGTTCCGTCGCCGAACGTATTCCACCAATCGGCCAGGGCTCCGGCCGACAGTTCGGAGGTTTCCCCCGATGCGTATCCGTTTTCGTATTTGCGCGCGAGTTCGCGCCAATCGCCGCTGCGCACCGCCTCGTCGTCCGAAATGACCGCGGCCTCGTCGGGGGCCTTCTCCGCCGATCTGTCGTACTTGCGCAGGAGCGCCTCCCACGCCTCGTCGACGGATGCCGCCGCGTCAGCGGGACAGGCGGCGGCCGCCGCGCACAAGGCCATGATTATCGCCGCGAGCGTTGCGAGCGCCGTTTTAATTTGTCTCGTTTTGGGTTTCATCCGGGATATCCTCCACTTCGTTCTTCCTCGAAAACAATAGAGAGCCGAACAGCCTCTTTATCCTCTCCCTGTTCGTCTGGAGCACCGTATAGAGCCCAGGGATCAGGAATATTCCGAACACGGTCGCCATACTCATTCCGAAGAACATCGTAGTTCCAACGTGCAGCCTGCTTCCCGCGCCGGCTCCCTTCGCGACGAGCATCGGAGCTACGCCTATGACGCAGGTGAGCGCCGTCATCATCACGGATCTGAAACGTTCACGCCCCGCCTCGGCCGCCGACTCCAGTATCGGGCGTCCGTAAACTTCGTGCTGTTCCTGCGCGAACTCGATGATCAGGATGGCGTTTTTGGCCGCGAGTCCCAGCAGAAGCAATATCCCGAGCTGCGTGTAGATGGAGATCGATATCTGCATGACTTTGAGCCCGACAAGGGCGCCGAGGGCAGCGACGGGCAGCGACAGAATGACGCCCATCGGCACCGTCCAGCTTTCGTACTGGGCCACCAGGAAGAGATAGCCGAACACCAGGGCTATGACTATTATGATCAGAGTTTGCCCGGCCGCCTGCTGTTCCTGATAGGTCATTCCCGACCATTCGATCGCGTAGCCGTCGGGAAGATCGCGCGCCAGTTCCTGTACCCGCGTTATTCCCTGTCCTGTGGAGAATCCAGGGTTCATTATGGCGCTGATCTTGGCGCTGGGGTAAAGGTTATACCTGCTTATGGAACGGGGCTCCAGCGTCTGCCGCACGGTGGTGAGCGCCCCTATGGGGACGCGCGCCCCCGACGAGCTTTTCACATAGAGACCGCTTATGCTGTCCTTTCTGTTCCGGTACATCCAGTCGCTTTGAATTATGACCTTGTTCACCTGAGAGCCGATATTTATGTCGTTGACGTAAGCGGTGCCGAAGTATGCCTGGATCGTGTCGAATATGTTCGACACCGGAACGCGCATTATCTCAGCTTTTTCCCTGTCGATATCGAGGAACAGGTGAGGGGTGTCCGCCGTGTAAGAGCTGAACGCGAACATGAATTCCGGCGACTGGAACAGCTTCATCATGAACTCGTTCATCACCTGCGCGAGTTTTACCGGGTCGCCGTCCATTCTCGACTGAAACTGCATTTCGATCCCGGAACCCATGCCCAGGCCCGGTATCGCGGGCGGAGACACTAGGTTTATGCTTGCGCCGGTGATTCCGGCCGCCGCCGCCTGCGCTTTGGCGTATATCGCTTCCTGGCTCAGATCGGGCGTATCGCGCAAACCCCAGCTGTCGAGGGCTAAAACGATAGTGGCGACGTTTTCCCCCGAATCCCCGGCCATGCTGAATCCCTCTATCCCAATTACCAGCTTTACGCCCGGAATCGACCTTATCTGGGGGACTAGTTCGTTCAGCACTTCCCTCGTTCTGGCCTGATTCGCGCCCTCGGGGAGCTGGATCAGGGCGAGTATCATGCCCTGGTCTTCGGTGGGGATGAACTCGGTCGGGCTCGTCCTGAATAAGTAGTAAGACGAGCCGGCGACCGCGGCGAAAAGGATTATGACCACCAGCGCCTTGCGGGCAATCCACATGGCTCCGCTCACATAACCCCTGGTACACGCCGAGAGCCCCTTATTGAACCACGCGAGGGGACCGCGCTTCTTGGGTTTGACGTTGTCGAGCATATGGGCGCACATCGCTGGGCTGAGGGTGAGGGCGACGATGAGCGAGAACACCACCGAGAACGATATGGTGACGGCGAACTGGCGGTATATGATCCCCGTGATGCCTCCCATGAAGGTGACCGGAACGAATATAGCGAGGAACACGAGCGTCGTGGCGGTCATCGGCCCCGTCACGTCCTTCATGGCCTGTACTGTCGCGTCGCGCGAATTCACGCCGTCGCGCTCCATGATGAACATGACGCGCTCGACGACGATTATGGCGTCGTCCACGACCGTGCCTATGACCAGCACGAGGCCGAACAGCGTCAGAATGTTGATGCTGAAACCCAAGACCGACAGCCCGATGAACGTCGCAATGAGCGATATGGGAATGGCCGCGACCGGCACGAGCGTGACGCGCCAGTCCTGAAGGAAGAGGTAACAGACGAACACCACGAGGCTGAATGTCAGCGCGAGCGTCGTCAGTATCTCGTTTATGGTCTCGCTCACATATTCGGTGGAGTCGTATCCCATGACGAACTCCACGTCGTCGGGAAGCGTTTCGGACAGCTCGTCGATGGTGTTTTCCACCGCTCTCATGACGTCCAGGGCGTTGGCGCCGGGCGCCTGCGAGAGCATCATGGCGGCTACGGGGGAAACGTTCAGCGAGGCGTTCATCGAATAACTCTCCGAGCCGAGTTCTATCCTGGCGACGTCTTTGAGCTTGACCATGCTGCCCTGTTCCGTGGTTTTGATGATTATATCCTCGAACTCCCTGACGCTCGACAGACGCCCGCGGGCCGCGAGCGAATACACTATCGCGCTCTCGGAAGCGGTGTTCATGAGGCCCGAGCCGATGGAACCGAGCGAGGCCTGTTTGTTCTGGCCCGCTATGGCGCTGGCGACGTCGGACGCGCCCAGACCGCGCGAGGCGAGTTTTTCCGGGTCAAGCCAGACTCTTATGCTGTAACGCGCCCCGAACACCTGGACGTCGCCGACGCCCGGTATACGCTTCAATACGTTGCTCACGTTATTGTACGCGTAATCGAGCAGGTAGAGAGCGTCATGCGTTCCCTGGGGAGACGAGAGCGCCACCATGCCCAGCATGTCGGAAAAACTCTTTTCTACGGTGAGCCCTCGCTGAGTCACCTCCGCCGGCAAAAGCGGAGTTACCTGCTGTATCCTGTTTTGCACGTTGATGAGCGCCATGTCCGGGTCCGCGCCGGTCCTGAACGTTATCGTCAGGTTGTACATGCCGGAGTTGCTCGACGTCGATTCCATATAGAGCATGTCGTCGACGCCGTTCATGGATTCCTCCAAGGGCGCGCCCAGGGTATTAGCCACGGTCGACGCGTCAGCGCCGGGGTACGAGGCGTGCACCTGCACCGTGGGCGGCGAGACGTCGGGATACTGTTTGACGGGAAGATTGATGCCCGCTATCGCGCCGGCTAGCACGAGGACGCACGCTATCACCATCGCGAAACGCGGCCTTCTTATGAAAAAATTAGAGAACACGGTTCAGTTTTTCCCTTCTTCCAAGTTACCGTCGTCGGATTGCCCGACGGCGGGCAGGTCATATCCAGATTCTCTCGCCAGTTCGGCGGGGGTTTTGGACGCCCCTATCACGGGGTAGCTGGGCCGCACGGGCGACTCGGGGCGCACGTTCTGAAGCCCGCTCACTATGACTTTTTCTCCCGCCGCGAGCCCAGAAACTACCTCTCTCGACGCGCCTATCTCCGCGCCGAGCGTCACGTCGCGCCGGTGCGCCAGGTCTCCGTCACCGATCACATAGACGTAGTCGCTAGCGGCGTCGGACATGACGGCTCCCTGCGGGACGATTGGCGCCACGTGGCTTTCGAGCGGCTTGGTCGCTACTTTCACCAGCGAACCCGGTATGAGCGCCCCGTCTTTGTTTTCAAACCGCAGGTGAAGCGTAATGGAGCCGGTTGAGGAGTCCATCTCGTTGTCCTCGAAATCGCGCGTCCCGCGCGATTCGTACAACGTGCCGTCGGCCAGCGTAAGCGTCGTATCGTAGACCGGCGCGTCGGAGGCCTGAAATGCCTTTATCTGTTCCATGTACTCCCTGTCGGGCATCGCGAAAGACACCCTTACGGGATCGGTCTGCACTATCGTGGCGAGTGGGTCGGAGGCGGCCGATACAAAATTGCCCTTCGTGACGTTCACGCGCCCGATGCGTCCGGTTATCGGCGACGCTATCTTCGTGTAGCCGAGGTCTATTTCGGCCAGTTTGAGCGCGGCCCTGGCCTGTTCGACAGACGCGCGGTTCTGCTGTACGTCGCTCGCCGACATGTCGAGGTCGTTCGCCGATATGCTTCGCTTGTCGACGGTTTTCAGGCGGTCGTTGTATTTCGACGCGCGCGACAGGCTGGCCTGCGCCTTCGACAGATCCGCGCGGCGCAGCGCCACGGTCGCCTCGTACTGGGCGCGGTCTATGGTGAACAGCGGATCGCCCTCGCTCACGACCGAGCCCTCCTTGAAATGAACCGATTCTATCTGCCCGGCGGCACGCGGGCGGACCTGGACGGTCTGGATGGGCTCGACTTTTCCGATGTACTCGCGTCCTATGGACAAATCCGCGTCGGCGATCACGTGTCCCACGACCGGCGTCGCCCGGGGCGCTTCCGGAACCGCGGCCGAGGCCGCCCCGGCGCTGACCTGCGGATCGAGGTCCCGAGCGTCGCCATTCGAGCCGAAATGTGACGATAAAAACAGGGCCAGCACTCCCATGAGCGCCAGCGCCGCTATCGATTTCAGTATATTCAATCCAGTTCCTCCCATATGAGCTTGCCTTCCTCTTATCCGTGAAAACATTTCCCTCTTCGTCTCCTTTTATACAGTAGGATTGTTAAAAGCGGCAGGATTTCATGCGGAACGCGCGGGCGCGTTTTCGCCGAGATTGACGTTATCCCCGCTTCTCAGTTCTTTTTCCAGGGCGCCGAATATAAAATCGGTATATTTGGAAAAATCCATGCTGAATATCTCGCTCAAATGGAAGAAAAACATCCCGTGAAAGATGGCGGACAGCAGGGTCGCTATTTCGTGCGCCGTAAAATCGGTGCGTACCTCATGCCTTTCCTGATGCAACGCTACGACGCGCTTCACCATTTCCAGTTCGAGCCTAGTCTTTTCCGATATAATTTCCTTGACGGCCGCGCTTGTTTCTTCGGGCCATTCGTATCCTCTGTGCAGCAATTTTTTGATTTTTTGCGTGCGTTCGCTCGGGTCGGCTTTACTGAGTTTCTTGCGGAAAAATCTCCGCAGGTCCTCGAAATTCTCGGGCGGGTTTCCGTCCTCTATGAAATCGAGGCGGTTTTTTTCGCACAAATCCCGAATGAGATTAACGAGCAAGTCGCTCTTGTTCTTGAAATGCCAATACACTGCCCCCTTCGAGAGCCCAACGCGGCTCGCTATTTCGTCGATCGAAACCGTGTTGAACGGTTTTTCGCTCATCACGCCCAGCGCGGATTCCAGAAGTTTTTTCCTGGTCTCGAGCGCCAATTCTTTAGTCTTCCTCGCCAAATCGCCGAACCCCCATTTCGGAAGATATTTGCACCGTGATGCGAAATTATATATACATACGCGCACGTATGTCAAGATTGTCTTGGGAAAATATTGAATGCCCAGGGCATTCATCAGGTAAATAGAGATATAACGCTAAATATCAATAAAAATGCCAAAATATATCCAAAATCAAAAATATTCAGGAATATATCGTTAAAAAAACGTTTAATCCCTCTTGTGCTTCTAGTCAAAATTGGTTAAACTTCACAACGTAAATTTAGCACTCGCGTTCAGTGAGTGCTAACACTAAAAAATCCAGAAACATTAATTTTAAGGAGGCAGCGAAGAAATGAAACTTAGACCACTGGGCGATCGTGTAATAGTCAAGGCGGCTCCCCACGAGGAGAAGACGAAGGGCGGATTGGTTCTTCCCGACACCGTTAAAGAGAAACCCATCGAGGGAATAGTGATCGCGGTTGGCAGCGGCAAGAAAACGGACGACGGAAAGATAATTCCCATCGACCTCAAAGTCGACGACAAGGTCATCTACAGCAAATACTCCGGCACGGAAGTCAAACTGGAGGACGAGGAATATCTGGTCATCTCGGAGCGGGACGTCCTCGCGGTAATCGACAAGTAGTTTTTTTGGGATAAATCACTAATCATTATAAGGAGGAGATTTTAAATGGCAAAGATACTGCTTTTCAAAGAGGACGCCCGCCGCTCGATGGAGCGCGGAGTAAATAAAGTGGCGGATACTGTGGGGATCACTCTTGGACCGAAGGGACGCAACGTAGTCCTCGAGAAGAAATTCGGCTCTCCGACCATAACCAACGACGGCGTAACCATCGCGAAGGAAATAGAACTTGAAGATCCGTTCGAGAATATGGGCGCTCAGCTTCTCAAAGAAGTGGCATCCAAGACCAATGACGTAGCCGGGGACGGCACCACCACCGCCACTGTGCTTGCCCGCGCGATGATCCGCGAGGGCATCAAGAACGTAGCGGCCGGCGCCAACGGGCTCTTCCTGCGCCGCGGCATCGAGAAGGCTATCGACACGGTCGTCGACAGTCTCAAAGAGCAGGCCGTCAAGGTCAAGGAACTGGAGATGAAGGCGCAGGTCGCCGCCATTTCCGCGAACGACGCCGCCATAGGCAAGACGATCGCACAGGCCATGGAAATGGTGGGCGAGGACGGGGTAATCACCGTCGAAGACGGCAAGACCGTGGGCACCCAGCTCGACAAGGTCGACGGCCTCCAGTTCGATAAAGGCTATATCAGCCCCTATATGATAACCAACCCTGACCGCATGGAAGCCTCCCTTGAGGACGCCAATATCCTCATCGTCGAGGGCAAGATATCTAACGTCAAGGATCTGCTTCCGATACTCGAAAAAGTAGTCCAGACCGGTAAACCCCTTCTCATCATCGCGGAGGACGTAGAAGGCGAGGCTCTGGCGACCTTGGTCGTCAATAAATTACGCGGCATTTTGCAGGTCGCGGCCGTCAAGGCCCCCGGATTCGGCGACCGGCGCAAGGCGATGCTTCAGGATATCGCGGTCGTTGTCGGCGCGAAAGTCATCAGCGAGGACATCGGCATCAAACTCGAGAACGCCGACGCTGGCATGTTGGGTCACGCCAAGACCGTAAGGGTGGGCAAGGAAGAGACCACTATAGTCAACGGCGGCGGCAAGGAGCAGGAAATCAAGGACCGCGCGGTTTCTATCCGCAAAGAATTGGAAGACTCCACGAGCGAGTATGATAAAGAAAAACTCCAGGAGCGCCTCGCGAAATTGGTGGGCGGCGTAGCGGTAATCCAGGTCGGGGCCGCGACCGAGACCGAGCAGAAGGAACTCAAGCACCGTATCGAAGACGCGCTCAACGCGACTCGCGCGGCGGTCGAAGAGGGCATAGTCTCCGGCGGCGGCGTGGCATTGGTCCAGAGCCTCGGAGAACTCGACAAATTCATCGAGACTCTCGACGGCGACGCCAAAACCGGCGCGTCGATAGTCCGCAAGGCCCTCACCGAGCCTCTGCACCTGATTGCCTCCAACGCCGGACTGCAAGGCGACGTGGTGGTAGAGAAGGTGAAAACGCTCAAGAAGGGCGAGGGACTCGACGCGGCGAAGGGCGATTACGTTGACATGATAAAGGCGGGAATCATCGATCCGGTCAAAGTCACGAGAAGCGCTCTCCAGAACGCCGGTTCCATAGCCGCCATGATCCTCACCACGGACGTTCTGGTAGCCGACAAACCTGAGAAGAAAGATGCGCCAGCCATGCCCGGCGGCGGTATGGGCGGAATGGGTGGCATGGGCGACTACGACTAAACCCAACAAGGCAAAATCCCAACAAGACGTTACCCAAGGTTCGCCCCGACCCGGGCGCACCGTGCGTAAAGTCATATATCCCGAAAAACAGGTACCGGGATTTT
>JAISDQ010000035.1 GCA_031264605.1 Synergistaceae bacterium
GCGGAGCGGGTTCTCGAAATCCGGGACGGCGGGCTGTACGACTATTCCGGCAATTATTCGTGGTTCATAGCCAAACGGGACGCAATGCTGTCCGGCGAGTCGGAAAAAGATACTAGAGCGGAACCGGCGGATATAAAAGAAAAACGCCGGCGGGAAGCCGAAGATCGCAACAGAATTTCCCGCGATAGAAAAAAATTCCTCGATAAGCTGGCGTCCATAGAACGTTCGATAGAATCGTCGGAAGCGCGGCGCGGCGAAATCGACGCGAAACTGTGCGACCCGGCGACGCTCGCCGACTCGCCGGCGGTTCAGGCTCTCATGCGGGAGCGCAAAACAATATAAAACGCGCTCGCGTCCGATTACGCGAAATGGGAAGAATTGTCGGAAGCAACAGAGACGGCGTCAAAATAAAAGAAGATATTCTACTCCAACTCCGCTTTCAGTTTCATCAAAAACTCGCCTATCCCCATATTCGTCCTGTAGTCCGCGAGGTAATCCATAGGGGTGACGTCTCTGTTGCAAATGGCGACGAATGCGCCCGCGTTCTTCGCCATCGACGGCATCTGGTTCGCCGGGGAGACTTGCAGCGACGAGCCCAGTACCATGAAGACGCCGCACGTTTCGGACGCGTCCCATGAAGACTTTAGCGCGTCCTCGGGCAGGTTTTCGCCGAAAAGTACCACTCCCGGACGAAGCCGGCCGCCGCATTCCGCGCAGGGGTTGCGGCCGATGAAATCTTGTTGCGTCGACGGCGCGCCGCAGTCCATGCAGCGCACTTTGTTTACCGAGCCGTGGAGTTCGTATACCGTCTTCGAACCGGCGGCGGCGTGCAAGCCGTCGATGTTCTGCGTTATCACGCATTTCACGAGGCCGCGCGATTCGAACTCGGCTATTATTTCATGCCCCGCGTTGGGGCGGGAGTTTCCCATCGCTTCGAAACGCCGCGAGTAGAACGAGTGAAACTTGTCGTAATTTCCCCGCATGGCCGTCGTAGTCGCCAGCTCCATGGGATCCTCCACGTTCCACATTCCGTTTTTCGAGCGGAAGTCCGACAAACCCGACTCGGTGCTCATCCCCGCTCCGGTAAATATCACGGCATTTTTTGTCCCGGCCATCTTCGAGGCAAGAATTTTCAGCTCAGAACCGTTCATTTTTTCACCCCGCGTTTCAGGATAAATATTACGCTCCCAAGTATCCGCCATGGGCAAGCCGTAAAGCCGAGGAACTGTACTAACTCGCCCATTGTCCGCTGTCTGCCTGTGACGCTCAATTTCTGAAGCTGTGTATTGGGGCCGGTATGCGCCCTCCCCTCCCCACGAATGCCGAACAGCCGAACCCGTTTACGGCCATCACCGGGGCTTCGCCGAGCAGTCCGCCGAAACGCGCGGTGTCGCCCACCGTTTTGCCCGCTACCGGAATTACGCGCACCGCCGTCGTCTTGCCGTTGACCATTCCTATCGCCATTTCGTCCAGTATTATCCCGGATATCGTGTCGGCGGGCGTATCGCCCGGAATTGCCGCCATATCTATGCCGACCGAGCAGACGCAGGTCATGGCCTCAAGTTTTTCCATGGTGAGCGCGCCGGCCCTGACCGCCTCTATCATGCCGCGATCCTCGCTTACCGGAATGAACGCGCCGGAAAGCCCGCCCACATACGAACTGGCCATGACCCCGCCCTTTTTCACATTGTCGTTCAATATCGCGATCGCCGCCGTGGAACCCGGCGCTCCGGGCTGTTCGAGCCCCATCTCCCGCAGTATCTCCGCGATACTGTCGCCTATCGCCGGAGTCGGCGCGAGCGAAAGATCGATGACGCCGAAGGGAACTCCCAACCTTCGAGAGGCTTCCTGAGCGACCAGTTGGCCGACGCGCGTTATTTTGAACGCCGTACGTTTCACGGTCTCGCAGAGCGTCTCGAAATCGGCGCCGCGCGCCGCCTCTATGGCCCGTTTCACCACGCCGGGGCCGCTGACGCCGACGTTTATGGCGGACTCCCCCTCCCCCACTCCGTGAAACGCGCCGGCCATAAAAGGGTTATCCTCCACGGCGTTGCAGAACACGACGAACTTAGCGCACCCTATCGAGTCGCGGTCGCTTGTCATGGAGGCGATGTCCTTTATCGCGCGCGCCGAGATGTTCACCGCGTCTACGTTTATCCCCGAACGCGTGGAACCGAGGTTCAGCGACGAACACACCCGTTCGGTAGCGGCAAGCGCCGAAGGTATGGAATGGAGCAGCGCGCGGTCTTCCGGCGTTATCCCCTTCTGGAGAAGCGCGGAAAAACCGCCGATGAAATTGACCCCGACCGCCTCCGCCGCCCCGTCAAGAGCGCGGGCTACCTCCACGTAATCGCAGTTCCGGCAGCCGGCGGCCGCTATGGCGATCGGCGTCACGGAAACGCGCTTGTTTATCACCGGCACGCCGTATTCCTTTGAAATGTCCTCCCCCACGCGGGACAGGCGTTCTGCCCTTCGCGCTATCTTGTCGTAAATTTTCCGGCAGAAGGCCGCGCAGTCGCTGTCGGCGCAGTCGAGCAGGTTTATCCCCATCGTTATGGTCCGCACGTCGAGGTTGGCCTCGGATATCATGCGGATGGTCTCGCTTGCCTCGCTTATGGTGATCATGCGCTATATCCTGTGCATGGCGCTGAAGATATCCTCATGCTGGAAGCGGACAACAACGCCGATGTCCCGCCCGAGCGTCTCCAGTTCCGACGCCATTGACGCGAGAGGCTCAGTCGAGGCGTTCAGGTCGACGACCATCATCATGTTGAAATAACCGTCGACTATAGTCTGCGCTATGTCGAGCACGTTTACGTTCTTGTCCGACATGTACGAACATATTTTCGCGATTATCCCGACGGAGTCTTTTCCCAAAACCGTTACGATTCCCTTCATTCCGACGCCTCCGTACTCACATGCCCATGTACGCCCTGCGCACTTCGTCGGAAGCCAGAAGTTCCTCCGACGTTCCCTGCCGCACGACGCGGCCAACCTGTATGACGTAGCCGCGCGCGGCTATTTCGAGGGCTTCCTGCACCATCTGTTCGACCAGCAGAATGGTGACGCCGTTTTTGTTTATCTCGACGACGGATTCCAGGACTTTTTCCACCAGGCTCGGCATCAGCCCGAGAGAAAGTTCGTCGAGCATCAATAATTTGGGCCCGCTCATCAACCCGCGGGCTATAGCGCACATCTGCTGCTCGCCGCCGCTCATCGTCTGCGCTGTCTGATCCGCGCGCTCCCGCAATACAGGGAAGAGCGCGAAGGCTTGCTCGATGCGCTCGTCGATCACGCGCCTGTCTTTTTCCCGGAACGCGCCCAACTCCAGGTTCTCGCGGACGGAGAGATTGGCGAAAAGCCTGCGGCCCTCGGGCACGTAGCTGATTCCCTTGTAAATTATCTTATTTGCCGGCGTACCCGTTATCTCCTCCCCGCCGAATTTTATACCGCCGTTTCTCGGGCGCACGAGACCGGCGACCGACTTCATGACCGTCGATTTACCGGAGCCGTTCGCCCCTATTATCGCCACTATCTCGCCTTCGGCGACGTCGATTGATACTCCCTCCACGGCCCTCATGGCGCCGTAATAACATGATATGTCTGAAATCTGAAGCAGCGCGCCGCTCATGGCCGGTCCTCCTTCAAAACCCCGGATTCGGCGAGGCGTCTGCTGAATTTCTCGCCCAGATACGCGGTCATGACCTCTGTGTTCCTGCTTATTTCGCGCGGAGGCCCCTCAGCTATTTTGACTCCCCCGTTCAGGACGACCACCTTGTCGGATATCGGCATTATGGCCTCCATTATGTGCTCGACCATCAAAATCGTCTTTCCGCTTTTTTTGAGGCCGACTATCAGCTCCACCATCTCGTGTACCTCGGTGGAGGTAAGTCCGGCGACCGCTTCGTCGAGAAGCAGAAGTTTCGGCGAAGTCGCTAGCGCCCTCGCCACTTCGAGGCGCTTCTTGTTGCCGATCGTCATCGCCCCGGCGGGCCTGTTGCGCCATTCTTCGAGAAAGCAAAGTTCGATGCAGGCCTGGGCCGTCTCGCGGGCTTTGCGCTCGTCCGAACTGTGCAGATACGCCCCTACGAGCACGTTCTCCAGGACGGTCATCTCGTTGAGGGGACGCACCACCTGAAACGTCCTGGCGAGGCCCATGCGCGCTATCCTGTGCATCGGCAGTCCGGTGATATTTTTTCCGGCGAACGTCACGCGTCCCGACGTAGGTTTGTAAAGCCCCGAGACGCAGTTGAAAAGCGTCGTCTTGCCGGAGCCGTTCGGCCCGATGAGCCCGACTATCTGCCCCTCTTCCACCGAAAACGACACGTCCCTGTTAGCGGCGAGCGAGCCGAATTTCATCCAGAGTCCGTTAACGTCGAGCAGCGGCATCAGATATCGCCTCCGTCCTTGCCGCCAAGCAGGCCGAACTCGGCGAGAAAACCCATGATCCCCTTTGGCTGGCGTATCATCATGAACATGATGAGGATGCCGTATATCATCTGATCCACTCCCGCGCCGAAATGAGAGAGATACGTGCGGGTATATTCCTGAAGCGGGATCAGCACCGCCGCGCCAAGGAGCGGCCCCCAGAAGGTACCCATTCCGCCCAGAATCGTTATGAGGACGAATTTCATCGACATATCGAGCGAAAGCACCATGGGCGGGTCGACCCTGTAGTTGTACTGCGCGAAGAAAGCGCCGCACAGCGCCGCCAGAAAG
Organism: Synergistaceae bacterium; assembly: GCA_031264605.1. GTDB lineage: Bacteria > Synergistota > Synergistia > Synergistales > Synergistaceae > JAIRKI01. The sequence goes on from JAISDQ010000035.1 coordinate 4,720, forward strand.
GCTGAAATCGCCATCGCCGTCAGTTTGACGCGCATACTGTCGACGCCCAGAGACTCCGCCGTCTCCTGCCCTTCGCGCACGGCCCGCGCGTAATAGCCGAACCTGCGTTTCTCCAAAAAACGCACGACGCCGAAGACGAAGGCGAACAGCAGCGCCGCGCCGGTGAAATAACCCGTCTTGTCGCTCGACCAGAGAAAATACTTCCACGAATCGTCGAGTATGGGATAATCGAGGCCGAGCGCGCCGCCGACCCAATCCCACACCAGAAACAGCCTGCCGAATATCTCGACTATGGCGAACGTGGCGATGGCGAAATAATGCCCTCTCAGCTTGAAACACGGCCAACTGATCAGCGCGCTCACGGCAGCCGCGAGCAGAGCCCCCGCGATAATTCCGGGCCATGGAACGCCGCGGTACGTGACCATCGCCATTCCCGCCCCGTAAGCGCCTATGCCGAAAAAGACAGAGTGGCCGAACGACACTTGGCCGCAATAACCTCCCAGAATGTTCCAGCTCTGCGCCATGCTGGCGTAAAGCAGCACCAGCACGAGGACATGGGCGTAAAACCTGTTTCCTATCGCGCCGGGGATCACCGCGAGAGCCGCAAGCACCGCGAGCAGTCCCAGCCATATAAACATATCCGCTTTTTTCCTTCGTCCTGTCATGCCGCTCACCACCCGAACAGTCCCTTGGGCCTGACCATTATTACGGCGAGGTACAGGGCGAAAACCGCCACGTATTTGACGACGGGAGCGATGTAGAAACCCGCGAACGACTCGACGAGCCCTATCAGGAGCGCCGCGCAGAGCGCCCCCGGAATGCTGCCGAAACCGCCGAGCGCGACCACAACGAAAGCTATGAGGCTGAAGAGCGTGCCGACCTCCGGGAAAACGGCGAGATAACCCGTCATGAACCCGCCGGCGATGCCGACGCACATGCCGCCAAGGCCGAACACCAGGGTAAACACGCGCTCGGTGTCAATGCCCATAAGTTCGGCCGCCTCGGCGTCCATGGCCGTCGCCTGTATCGCCCATCCAGTACGCGTCTTTTTTATGAGATAATAGAGCGCCGCGATCACCACGAGCGAAAAAAGAGCGGTGACCAGCTGAGGAACCGGCGCTATCGCCCCGAATATATTGACGGTTTTGCCGGAGAGCGCCGTGTTGTTCAAGAGCCTGAAGTTCGGCGTGAAACGGTTGAGGCAGAAATTTTTCAAAAATATCGAGAGCCCGAAAGTCGCTAGCAGCGGAGCCATGGCCGCTTTTCCTATGCAGCGGCGGACGACCGCCTTATACGCGACTGCGCTCAGGAGGAACAAAAAAGCCCCGGTAGCTATCCACGACACGGTCGGATCGATTCCGGCCAGACTCCCCAGCCAGTAACACGCGTACATGGCCGCCATCAGAAATTCGCCGTGCGCGAAATTGATGACGTCCATGACGCCCCATATCAGGCTGAGGCCGGCCGCCACCAGCCCATAAATGGCGCCGTTCATCAATCCGTCCACGACGACCTGCGCAAAGTTATCCAACGGTAAATCCCTCCGTTTCAAAACGGGCCGCGGAAAGCAATCCGCGGCCCGTCGAGTCGTTTATGGACGGGAAATTCTATCTCTTGTCCCCCGCGGGGAAGGGATAGACCAGTTCGGAGTCCGCGTAATCCAGCGGGAAAACGGTCTTGTACTGCCCGTCCGCCAACTGGGTTATCACGGTGAACGCCCTGTTGTTCTGGCCTCCCGGCGAGAAGGCCACTTCACCGGAAAGCGACAGCGGCGACGGGAAGGTCTCGGTGCGAAGCAACTGAGCGACCTTCTCGGTATCGACGGCGCCCGCCGTCTCTATGGCCTGCGCCCAAACGTGCAGGCATACGGCCTCCTGACTGGAGTCGGAGTCGAGCGGGAAGCCGGTCTTGCCACGGTATATCTCCTGCGCCGGAAGCGCGCCCTTCATGTAGACCTCGGCTATCTCGGGCGAGTAGCCCATGCCGCCCATGTAGAAGCTGCCGTCGGAACCGAGTTCCTTGTTGATGGCCGGGCTCTGGTAACCCGTGCAGTAGTTGATGAATATTTTCGGAGCCCAGTTGCTCTGCTTCATCGTGCGAACCATGAGCGAATAGTCGCCGCCCAGAGCCGCGCCGAAAACCGCGTCGGGGGCCGCCGCTTTGAGCGTCTGAATCTCGCTGTTCATGTTTGTCGCGCCCACGGTGAACGGAACGTCGGAGACGACCTCGAGCCCTATCTCGGCGACAGCCTTCTTGCCCTCCTCCGCCGCGTGCTTGCCGAATTCGGAGTTCTCGTAGAGGAAACCTATCGTCTTGATGCCGGCGTCTTTGTTTTTGTTGAGATAGTCAATGTAGTCGGCGAACTCCTCCGACTCGATGCCGTCGGTGGCGGCGGTGCGGAAGAAGTAGTTGAAGCCGCGCTCGGTCAGCTCGGCGGAACTCGACGCGCCGCACAAGAATATTTTCTTGAGGCGTTCGGCGACGGCGCTCGCCGGTTTGCTGGAAGAACTGTTATAACAGCCGATGACCGCGAAAACGCCCTCCTGATTGAATAGGCGTTCGGCCTCGGATTTCGCTATGTCAGGTTTGCCCTGGTGATCGGCCGCTACGATCTCGATTTTATAACCGTCGAGCAGGCCCTCTTTGCCTGCCAGGGGGAAATCAGGCCAGTCGTACTTGCCGTTGATTATATCGGCCGCGGTCTGCACAGCGGCGAGGCAGTTCTGGCCGGATACGGCGACGGGGCCGGTGAGAGGGAAGATAGTCCCTATCTTTATCACCTTATCCGCCGCGAACGACGCCCCGCACGTCAGAATTACCGCGAACAGAGCGGCGATACCCAACGCCTTCAAAACCTTACCCTTTGCGCTTCGTGAAACCATGTGAAACACTCCCTTCGGCAATTTAACTTTTGATACGACGCAATATCAATATAACCTAAAAAACGCGCGCCTGTCAACGGAAAACCGAAGGCAAACCCGCCAGTCACGCGCGCGCAAGCGGCCCGGCCGCGGGCGCGGCGAGGCCCGAAACCGTCCTCGTCTTTTCGGACTCGGCCGCCATTTCGTCGGACACGACTTCAAACGCGTCGGCAACGCGCGGGTCAAAGTGGCTGCCCTTTCCTTTCATTATTATGTCGAACGCTTCGCGGTGACTCATGGCCTTACGGTACACCCTGTTATCGACAAGCGCGTCGTAAACGTCGGCCACCGCCATTATCTTGGCGCACAGCGGAATGCTGTCGCCGGTCAGCCCCGCCGGATAACCGCTTCCGTCGTATTTCTCGTGGTGACATTCGGCGATCATGGTCGCGCATTGAAGATACCGCTGGGTAGGGGTCCTGCCGTACATGGCCCTGATTATTTTCGCGCCGATGGTCGTATGGGACTTCATCGCCTCGAACTCTTTTTCGTCGAGCTTCGCGGGTTTGAGCAGTATCACGTCGCTCACCGACACCTTCCCGATATCGTGAAGCGGCGCGGCCCTTTCCATCATGTCTATCTGAAAATCGGACAGTTCCCCCTTGAACTGGCCGCGCCTCTGAAGTTCCCGCCCCAGCATCGCTACATAACGGCTGCTCCTGACTATGTGGCCGCCTGTGTTCGCGTCTCTGCACTCGACCAGCGCCGCGAACGAAAAACTGAGACTGTCCGAAAGCTCTTTGACTGTGTTCTCGAGTTTCCGCTGATATTCGGCAAAGAGAATGTGAAGCGCTAACCTGTGAAGAAGAATGCTTTTTTCGAACGGTTTCGTTATGAAATCCACCGCGCCGGACTCGAGCCCTTTCACCTCCGTGGCGGTATCGTGGCGGGCGGTGAGGAAGATTACCGGTATATGGCTCAGAACCATATCCCGTTTCAATACGGATATGGTTTCGAAACCGTCCATCCCGGGCATTTCTATGTCGAGAAGTATGACGTCCGGTCTCTCCCTAGAACATATCGACAGCGCCTGTTCGCCGGATTTCGCCAGGATGACGCGATAGTGACCCGATAACTGCCCTTCTATGTACCGCAAATTTACGAGGTTATCGTCGACTACCATTATCGTTTTCAACGCCGCGTCTCCCGTCCGTTCCTCGATGATTCTTTAGTAATGCTAACACACAGCCCGTCTAAAAACAATCAGAATTTCGAAGCGGCGGCAGTATCCCTCAGAGACATGATCGATTCGAAGCTTGTCCCGCGATACTGAGCCGACGGTTTGCCGGGAACTGCGTTTGTCAAGCAGCTTGCCGCCTTATTTCAGGAATAGTTTTTCCGTTATGCGCCTGAATATTTGAGGTCGATTTCAAATCCCGCCGACAGATCGCGCGCGTCCGTCTCAATGCCCACCGACTCATACGCGATGCCCATTTCGTCCAATATCATTGCAGCGTTGTTTTTTTCAAACCCTTGGATGAATTCGCCAACGAATCTGACCGCGAATAATTTGTTTGACATGACGCGGAAATTAATGTAGTATTTTGGGTGACATATGTCATATTTCGCAATATATTAACGGAAAAAATATCACGCGGTTCATTTACAGGGATGTTGTGAGCGATTTCGCAGGGAGGCGAAAAATATGCCGGCTTCGGAAGTTTTCGGAAGACTCTTTCGGCGTTGTTCTTGGGTGCTTGGCGTCCGCAGGGGGGCGCGCTGATGCGTATCAATCATAATATCCCATCGCTTGTAACTTATAACGCTTTGAGCGCCACGCTCGCGGCGACGCAGAAACTGGTTCAGCGCCTGTCGACCGGTTTGCGCGTCAACTCCGCCGCGGACGACGCGGCGGGTTTGGCCATTTCCGAGAAGATGCGGGCGCAGATACGCGGGATCGACAAGGCCGTCTCCAATTCACAGGATGGCATTTCCATGATTCAGACGGCGGAGGGCGCGATGAACGAGTCGCACGGCATCCTCCAGAGAATGAGGGAGCTGTCGGTGCAGGCCGCCAACGATACGCTCACTATGGACGACAGACAGTACATTCAGCTGGAGATCGACCAGCTCAAGGAAGAACTCGACCGGATAGCGAATACGACGCAGTTCAATAAAAAGAAATTGCTCGACGGGAGCGCCGACGCTCTGTGGTCGACCGATCTGCTGGGAACCAAGGTTTTTGTGAACGGGACCACGCTGACGAAGGATCAGTTCGGCCAGACCTCGGTGATGGAGGGCAACTTCAA
>JAISDQ010000043.1 GCA_031264605.1 Synergistaceae bacterium
TTGAAAAAAACTCTCATCATTCCGGCGGTTTTGATCGTTTTGGTTATACTTTACTCGTCGCTGTACGTGCTGTATCCGCACGAAATAGCGCTGGTCACGCGATTCGGCGAGGCCAAGCAGACGGTGCGGGAACCGGGGCTCCACTTCAAGGCCCCCTGGATCGACGAACTCACGAAATACTCGTCGCGGCTCTACGAATATTACAGCGACACGGCGAGCGTCATCACGTCCAACAAGCAGACCATCGAGGTCGACATACTGGCGACGTTCGTCATAACCGACCCCAGAAAGTTCTACCAGACGAGCCGCACCATAGACAGGGCGATACAAAGGCTCGACGACGTCACCTACTCGGCGATGCTATCGATAGCGGGCAAAAACACTTTCGAGGACATCATCGTAAACAACCGCGAGCCTATTTTGAACGAGATACTCGATACCACGCGCGAACAGACCAGCGATTTCGGGCTCGACATCAAGACGGTGCAGTTCAAAAAGGTGCTCCTTTTAGCGGCTAACGAGGAACAGGTATACAAATCCATGATAACCGAACGCGAGCGCGTCTCGATTCAGACGTTGGCCGAAGGCGACGCCGAGAGCAACAAAATTCGCTCCAAAGCCGACTGGGACGCGTCGGCGATTGTGGCGGACGCTAACGTCAAAGCGGCGAAAGTAAAAGCCGAGGGCGACTTCGAGGCGCAGTCGATAATAAACAAGGCCACGCAGAACAACGTCGAACTGTACACTTACCTCAAGCAGCTCGAACTGTACCGCGCCAGCGTCAAATCCGGCACCACGGTGATAGTCGACCCGAAAGAGGGCGTCTTCAAAAACCTGCTCGTGCCATAGCGAATGTCCGTACCATAGCAAATGGCCGCGAGCGCCGGATTCGATCCGCCGCCCGCGGCCATTTTTATCCGGTTCAGCGCCGCCTCGATACTTGAAGCGCTTTGGTCAGATGCGACTGTATCTCCGCGTATTCCAGGTTATCGAGGCAGGAACGGAGCCAGGCCACCAGGTCGGCGCCCGACTCGTACTCCTGTCTTTCGAGCTGTTCCACGCCTTTTTCCATCGCCGGGACATCGAACATCTTGCTGGCGATCAAAATATTCTCGAGAATTTTTCGGTCCGGCGCATACGATCTGGTCTTAGGCGCTTTACGGCCGGCCGGCCCGTCCAGATATTCCCTTATGTCGGACAGCAGCCGCTCCATCATCTTTATGAAGTCGTTGTTCTCGGCAAGCACGGTCTCGAGATCCTCGCGCCTCGCGGCGGCTTCGAGCCGTTCGGCCCACTTGCCCGCGGCCTGCGCGCAGATGCCGTAACTGCTGCCCTTGATGCCGTGCACCGTAATCGCGTATTCGGGCAGCTTATACCTCGATATTATCCTCATTTTATCGAGCAGTTGAGGCGTGTTGTCGGCGTAAGACCTCAATACCCCGTTGAACACGTCCTCCTCGTCGTATCTCGACAGGCCCTCTTCCAAATCGACGCCGGCGATATGGGCTTCTCTCGGTTCCCGCGCGGGCGCGGCGGGCAGCCTGCCGTCGTCCGACGCCTCCCGGGAAACCTGCCCGCCGGGGGTTCCGGCGGCCACGGACGGACGCTCGGCTTTCGCCGCGGTATCCTCGCTCCGCTTGTCCCTTATCCATCTGTTCAGCTCCACATCGAGCCTCATTATATCTATCGGTTTCGAGATGTAAGCGTTGAAGCCTTTTTCGAGGAACATTTTCTCGCTGCCGGCCATCGCGCTCGCGGTCAGCGCGATTATCGGGACGTTTCGCGCGTAGTCCGTGCCTATATCCTCGCGTATCGCCCGCGTGGCCTCGATGCCGTCCATTTCGGGCATCATGTGATCCATGAGGACGAGGTCGTATCGCTGAGTCCCCGAACTCCCCGCCGCCCTTATCCTCTCTATGGCTTCCCTGCCGCTTGCCACGCAGTCTATAGTGAGGCCGTACGGAAGAAGCAGCCCCTTCGCCACTTCAAGGTTCGTTATCACGTCGTCGACTACCAGCACGCAGCCGTAAGGCATATAAGAGCGTATGAGGTTTTTTCTTCTTCTGTTCCTGTACTCGGCGAAGCGGAATTCTTTGAGGTTGGTGACCGACGCCTCGCCTATGGGCGATTTGTCGACTATCTCCTGGAGTATGTCGACGGTGAAAGTCGAGCCTTTGCCGAACTCGCTCACGACCGATATGCTTCCTCCCATGAGTTCCACAAGCCTTTGCGTTATGGAGAGGCCGAGCCCCGTGCCTTCGATATTTCGGTTCGCCCTCGCGTTCAACTGTTTGTACTCCGTAAAAAGTTTGCCCAGGTCTTCCTCTCTTATACCCTGCCCCGAATCGCTCACCACAAACTTGAGCCTGGCGAAATTCTCCTCGCGCTCCCACGCTAGCCCAAGTTTGACGAAACCCTGCTCCGTGTATTTGAACGCGTTGGAGAGCAGGTTGTTCAGTATCTGTTTCACGCGAAGCTCGTCGCCGCTGAGCCTCGACGGCGTCGAAGGGTCTATGTCGAGTTCGAGTTCTATCTTCTTGGCGCCCTTCCTGACGAGGTTGAGCTGAATGGAACTGCTTATCAGGCCGGACGTGTCGTAGTGCGTCGGCACTATCTCCATGCTGCCCGCCTCTATTTTCGAGATATCCAGAATGTCGTTGATTATGCCCAGAAGCGAAGAACCGGAACTGTATATTTTCTCCAGGCTGTCCATCGTCTCGGGAGCGGGTTCGTTTTGCATCTCTATTTCGGAGATTCCAAGTATGGCGTTCAACGGCGTGCGTATTTCGTGGCTCACCGTGGCGAGGAAGGTGCTCTTCGAGCGCGACGCTTCCTCGGCGCGCTTCTTGGCGCTGTCGAGTTCCGTTATATCGTGAACGACGAAGATGACTCCGTGCGCCCCGCCGTTTTTATCTATCGCCGGAGTCATGGTGATATCGGCGGTCATCTCGTTTCCGTCGTCGAGGCAGAGCACGCCCGTGTAGTGGACGGGCGTCGACGTCTCCAGCACCGTGCGGCAGTTCCGCAGCATTTCATCCATGCTTCCGTCGGAAATGCGCGGCGAGAAAAGATCCGTCAGGGCGTAGTTTATCACTGAGGACCTGCCGGGCGCCCCCAGCGTCCGGTTCATCGTATCCGTCGCGAGAACCACGCGCATTTCGCTGTCGACCACGAATATCACATCGGAGCATGATTGGAGAAGAAGCCGGTTATAGAAATGCAGAAGCTCCTTTTCCGCCTCGTAAACGTCCCGTATGCTATCCTCGCTCCGGCGCATGACGCCGGCGCGTCTGTAGTCGCCCGTCAGGCGGCGGTACATGCGGTCGAGCTTTCGAAGTGCCGCGTCCAGGTTTTTGTATCCGTCGCCGCGCTCACCCAGAGAACCGGCTTCGGTGACGCTTTGCGCCCCCGTCCGCGCGGCGGCGAGCGACTTCTTGTGCTCGGCCTCGAGTTTTTTATACGCCGCCTCGATGCCCTTTAACTCGCCGGTCCGCTTCCGTTCGGATTCCAAAGCGGCGTTGAGTTTTTTGTTCTCTTCATCGAGGCTTTTTATTTTTTCCTCGAAATTTTTACGTTCCTCGGCCGCGCCGCCCGCGTTCAGCACGGAGGCGCTGTGTTCGCCTTCGAGCTGTTTGTAAGCCGCCGCGAGGTTTTTCAATTTTTCCTCGAGGTCTTCGCGCTCCCCGCCCGTCCGTTCGTCCGCGGTATTTTCGCCGTTTTCGAGAATCGCTTTATACGCGTTCTCCACCCCGCGGTACTCTTCCTCCAGCTTTTTGTGCCTCGTCTCCAGGTTCCTGTGCTCGTCGGTAAGCCTGCGATACTCCTCGATCAGTGTGTCTTTTTCCTGTTTTCTGTACTGTTCCGCGTTGGCGTATTCGTCCTCCAGCCGGCTGTGCGCTTCTTCGAGGACGCCGTGTTTTTCCCCGAGGGATTTGTGCGCCTCTTGGAGGGATTTAAATTCCTCGTCCAGTTTTCTGAACGCGTCGAAAAGATCCTCGGTTTCCTGTTTCCGGTACTGCTGCCCTTCGAGCGTTTTGAAGTCGGCCTCCAGATTGCTGTGCCTGTGCTCCAAATCTTTATACTCGTCCGCCAGTTTTCTGTATTCCTCGGCGAGTTTATTCTGTTCTTCCTGTTTTTTTGTCTGTTCGGCGGCTCTGTACTCGTTTTCGAGTCTCCTGTACTCGTACAGTTTTCTGTACTCGATCTCCAGCCTCTTGTGCTCCTTGTAGAGCAATTCGAGGATCTGCTCGAACGTTTGAACCGGCGCCTGATTGACGGTTTCTTCCAGATTCATGACGTCATAGCGCGCAAATCACGATCGACTCGTTATGCACCCTGTTGAGGGCGCGCCCGTTCTCGACGATCGTGGGGCATATTTCACCGTACGCGTAAAAACCCGAGAACGCGAGCCCCTCGGGAACGCTGTCCCTCAGCATGTTGCCCTCCGCGTCCTTGTCGTCTCCCATGACCATGTACCGCCCGCCGCACGATATGCACATCATCGTGGAGTATTTGTAACCCTTCCCCGAAGCCTCGGCGATCTTCTCCAGTATCTCGCTGATTGCCGCCTTGCAGGAGTTCTGGATATCCTGTCTTTTCATCGTCACGATGGAGACGGCCGAATTCTCGGAGATCGAACCGAAGAGGACGCCGGAGCCGTCCTCGGGGTTGAGCGACTTTACGGTGCGCGCCACGGGAATTTTGTCGCGCTCGTTTTTCGAGTTCATGTAAACTTTCAACGGCGTGGAGACGTATATGGCGAGATCTCCCTGGGCTATGAGATCGTCCACCGGCATGCCGAGGCGCTTCAGATAATCCACAAACGTCATGTCCTCGACGGTGCGAATGACGTTCTTGTCGGCGCCGGTGACGATGTGCTTCTGCTCGGAAATTTCGCTCAGGAAATTCTGCACCGAAAAAACCGGCTTCACGCCGCTTATGAGTACCAAGGCCGCCCGGTCGCTGTGGACTTTTCCGTCCGCGAACATCAGGATATCCCCGTCCGCCACGTTGGACGAGGGGAGGCCTCCGAAAACGGGCGTGCCGTCGGATAATTCGTTCAGGATATCAACATATTCGTCCAAAGGAACCACGTCGTTGAAAGGAGGCATCAGAAACAGGATTTCACCGCGCCCGCCCGCCGCGTCGGCGGCCGTTTTGTAGGCTTTTCCCAGTTCGTCCCGGATGTTATCGGCATTGACCGCGTCCGTGAGAGCCGTGCCGAACCGAACGTCGTCGCCGGTCAGCACCGTCAGGACTGACGAGAGAATCGTAGCGCCGTTCTTGGTGTCGAAGTTGGCTATGCTGGTGCATCCCACGATGTCGAAAGGTAGTTTTTCCTTCAGTTTGGCCATGAAATCCTCATGAGCCATCTCCACGTCGCAGAAGACAAAGCCGCAACTGTTTTTGCCGAGCGG
>JAISDQ010000046.1 GCA_031264605.1 Synergistaceae bacterium
ACGAAAATTTTCAGGCGCGAGATGGTCGATTCCCTTTACTTCGCGTTCGCCGTCGGACTGTTCGAGATGATAGAGGAACTGGTCAACGGCGGGGTTATAAGGACGTTTTTTACTTTATATTGAAGCGTGCGAACTATTCCTTCGTATTTTTATTTTCCGGATATTTTTTATTTTTCTGTCTCGCGCTGCTGTGGAAAGCGGCAGGACGGCTCCGCCTTATCATAAGATTTTATCGTTATTCTCTTGTGTTAAAGTTTGAGATATGACATGATCATGTCACAAGGGAGGGGTTTAACATGTCCAGAGCTACCGCAAAGATATTTATAAGCGGACGCAGCCAGGCATTGAAGTTGCCCAAGGCTTTTCATTTTTCCACTGATGAAGTCTATATCGAGAAAGAAGGAGATAAGGTTATTTTGCTTCCGAAACCCAGCGTAACATGGGATAGTTTTTTTGATTCCGGCCCCTGTCCCGATTTTGAGTTGGATAGGTCTTATAACAGCCCGCCGCAGGAACGGAAAATGAAACCCCTCGGCGGATGCCGCGCGCTTTTTGGCGTTTTATAGGGCGGGCTCCGCTCGGCGAGCTGCGGTTCAAACCGTTTGGAGCCCGCTTTGACGCTATTTTTTCAGCGCGTCGTCGAAGGCGATGTTGGATGGAGAGAAATCCACGCGGCGGACGAAAGCGCAGGCCTCCCTGGCTCCGAACTCGCGCTCCATTCCGCTGTCCTCCCATTCGACGGAAAGCGGGCCCTGGTAATCGATCGCGTTGAGTTCGCGTATTATCTCCTCGAAATTCACGTGTCCGTGGCCGAGTGAGCGGAAATTCCACCCTCTGCGCAGGTCCCCGAACTCGATGTGGCTGCCGAGTATTCCCGACCTGCCGTCCAGGGTGACCGCCACGTCCTTCATGTGGACGTGATATATTCTGTCGCCGAAATCGCGCAGGAAGAGCGCCGGATTCACGCCCTGCCAGAACAGGTGACTGGGATCGAAATTGAACCCGAACGCCGGGCGGCGGTCAAACGCGTCCAGAAGTTTTTTCGAGGAATAATAGTCGAACGCTATTTCCGTCGGATGGACTTCGAGGGCGAATTTCACGCCGCACTCGTCGAATACGTCGAGGATGGGGTTCCATAAGTCGGCCACTTTTTTGAACGCCGCGTCGATCTGCTCCCGCGACGTCTGCGGAAAGGAATACCAGTAGTTCCAGAGCGGCGAGCCCACAAAACCGGTCACCACTTTCACTCCCATATTTTTCGCGGCCTTGGCCGTGAGTTTCATCTCTTCCACGGCCCAGGCCCGCATGTTTTCCTCCGAGCCTCCCCGTCCCGCCGGGGTGAAACCGTCGTAGCGGGGGTCGTAGAGCGACGCCACACACTGCCCGGGCAGATGCGCCCCAATCGCCCAGCACTCCAGCTTATATTTGGAGAGGATGCTTTTCCGTTCGGCGACGTACGCCGGCTCGGCCGCCGCTTTGCGGACGTCCATGTGGTCTCCCCAAGTGCATATCTCCAGCCCGTCGTAACCGAACTCCGACATTTTCGCGCAAACTGTCTCGAACGTGAGGTCGGCCCACTGGCCGGTGAATATCGTTACGGGTCTCGCCATCGTTACTTCCCCCTTCTACAGGACGGGAGCGGAGCCGTCGATCCACGCCGAGTCGAGCCCGCTGCTCTTCACGCAATCATGCACAAACTTGACGCCGCGCGCGCCGTCGTACGCGGTCGGGAATATCTCCAGATCGTCTTGTGGTTTGCCTTGCGCCTTATTTTTTATGGCGTCGCAGAACGCCTCGTATATATTCGCCCATGCCGCGAAAAGTCCCTCAGGATGCCCCGCTGGCATACGCGTCCAGCGGGCGGCCGCCGGGCCGAGATCGTTTCCCGCTCTGGTCAATATCATCGGAGGATTCCCTTTTTTCACGTATCTCATCTCGTTTGGATTTTCCTGACGCCATTCGAGAGCGCCTTCCGTGCCGTAAATCCTGAACGCCAGTCCGTTCTCGCGCCCTATCGCCACCTGAGAGGGCCAGTAATTTCCCACCGCGCCCCCCTTGTATTTCACAGTGATGAGGGCGTTGTCGTCCAGGGCGCGACCTTTGACGAAAGTTGACAGCGTCGCCGAAACCCGGTCGATTTCGAGGCCGGTGACGAAGTGAACCATATTTTCTATATGCGTCCCTATGTCGCCCACACAGCACGAGACGCCCGACTGTTTCGGATCGGTGCGCCACACCTCTTTGCCGTCCTCGATTTTATCGGCGAGCCAGTCTTGAGCGTACTCGGCCATTATTACCCTGATATCCCCCAGCGCGCCTTTTTGGACAAGCTCTCGGGCATGTCTGACCAACGGGTATCCGGTGTAGACATAAGTTACCATAAACAGCGCGTTCTTCGCGCGTGCCGTGCGGTCGAGGTCGAGCGCCTCTTCGACCGTGAGGCAAAGCGGCTTGTCGCAGGAGACGTTTACGCCTTTTTCGAGGAACGCCTTGCTCATGGCGTAGTGCGTGTCGTTCGGCGTCGCTATGACGACGAAATCCACCCCGTCCCCGCGGCCCGATTCTTTCTCGGCCATCTCCGCGTAAGAGGAATATACCCTGTCGTCCGCCACGCCGAAGTTACTCCCGGCGGCCCTGTTTTTCGCGGCGTCGCGCGAGAAGCATCCGGCCGCGAGGTCGGCCGAGCGCGTCATGTCGATGCCCGCCCTGTGGACAGCCGCGATGAACGATCCCGGCCCGCCGCCTATGAGGCCGTATTTAAGCCTCGCGCCGACCGCCCCCAAATCTCTTCCCTCAATCATAAAAAAACACCTCCCCGTTTATTTATAAGACACTCCAGCGACAAGCCCCAAAATCGGGCATATCGACCCGCTCTCCGTCCCTCATGGCTGGTTCGCGCGCGGAACGGTCATCTCAAAAATTGTATCCACGGGCGCACGCACCTCACCGTGTCTCTGTAGCCCTGATCCATCCACGAACGGATTTTCTTCGGCTGGAACGATATGATGTCGAACAGTTCCGGCAGTACCGGCGTGCGGTCTATCTTTTCCTCGCGCTTTATTTCCATCAGCGCCGCGTCGGGATGTTTTTGCCTGTTCCACGCGGAGCGGTCGCTCAGGTGCGTCACGATTATCGGGTTGTAACCGGCGTCCAGGAGCGGAGTGACCGGCGTGTTGCCCTGGGACGTCAGCACGCCCCCCATGCCTCCGTCGACGTATTGTTCGCCGTCTATCTCCTGCGCGGCGAGCAAAAAGGGAATCGCGGCCGATGCCAGAAGCGCCTTGTGCTGATCTTCGGGAGGAAGCGTCTGAACGTGAAGGAATTCCGACCTTGGGTTCTCCCTTATGCGCAGTTTCGCCAGCCCTGATCCTATTACGGTTTCGAGCATTTTTTTGTGTTTTGGGAAAACGCTGATATAAAGCGGCACGCCTGACGCAAGCCGCTCGACCGACACGTATTCCGCCACCAGGTTCCTGATTCGCGAATTGTCGACGAGCGCTCCGGTCTCGGGCGAGAAGATGGTATGAAGGAAGTTGTGGGTAATTTCGTGCGCGACGCGGGCGGTGTATTTGAAATCATCGCTCAGGCGCAGCCCCGCGGCTTCGATCAGCCTGACGGAGTTCGGTATTTTTTCGCCGAGCGGAGGGTCTTCAGCTATGGCGGCCCAAAGTTTTTCGAGCCGTTCCGCCCCGTCGGAGAGCGAGCCCGACGACGCCACTACCGCGCCGTTCAGCGCGCCGATGGACGCCCCCGATATCGCCGATATCGGCGCTTCCATCTCGGCGAGCGCCTTCACTATTCCGGCCTGATAAGCGCCTTTGGCCCCGCCTCCCGACAGGACAAGCCCTATGTTCGGACGCCGGGTTTCCAACTTTCCCATTATGAACATCATCCCTTAGCCGGCTATGTCGCGGGCCGGTTTATTATAGCGCAAATCGGCAAGCGTTACGTAACGACGTCCGCGCTTGTCCCGTGCTGACTGGCCGTCCCGATCATTATTTTTCATTCGCCGGCGCGCCTCCGTACATGGTTCGAAGGCGCGTTTTTTCTATCTTTCCCGTCGCGTTTCGCGGCACGTCGGCGAATATGAATCTGCGCGGTCTCTTGTAGCGGGGGAGCGCTTCGCAGTGAGCCGCCAGGTCCCGCTCGTCGACGGCCGCTCCATCCTTCACCGACACGACCGCCACAGGCACTTCCAGCAGGCGTTTATCGTAGCCGCCAATCACGGCCACGTCTTTCACGCAGCCCATGCCTCTGATGTGGTCCTCTATCTGAATGGGGAATATGTTCTCGCCGCCGCTGATTATCACGTCTTTCTTTCTGTCTACGAGGTATATGAAGCCCTCTTCGTCCGCGTATCC
>JAISDQ010000019.1 GCA_031264605.1 Synergistaceae bacterium
GCAAATATTATTTCAACGAGCCTGTAAAATGAGAAAGTACGCAATTGTTTCAAAAGAACCATAAAATACACTTCCCTCTTATTTGAGATTTTACGACCTACAAGGTTAGTTATGCATGTCAGTTTCTGGCATTTATTTCCGAACCAAACCTACACGACTATTACGCAAAATACACCAATACCGTAAAAAATACAACAATACTCTGGTTGTTTTCAGAAGAATTATGCGTTTTGTAAAATACGTGACGCCCGGAGATTATTGACGGAACAAAATCGCCTGAAATATTTCGGCGTGGACGTCACGGTGATATCCGACGGCCTACGGCAAACCGCTGATAAATCCCGTCAAAAAACGCCGCGGCACAACTCTTTAAAATCAAGCGCCCGTATATTCTGAAGCGGACGCTCGTTGAACAGCGAAATACTCGCTTCCCCAAAACGTGATAAAACAATAGCCGCAACGTCTTTGCCAACTAATGTGGTAGTATTAGAATATGTCACAAGTACCCGGTTTCCTTTCCGCGGAGACGGAACCGGCGTTTTGGGCGCTCCCCGCGAGGGAGGGCGCCGACTGGAGGAGTGTTTGTGGGAGTCTTGAAGCGTTACGGGAAATATCTTCCCGTTTCCGAAAAAACGCCGTCCGTCAATCTGGAGGAAGGAAGCACCCCTCTGGTTCGCCTTGACAGGATAGGCGGCGAGCTTGGCATAGAACTTTGGGCCAAGCTGGAAGGCTGCAATCCGTCCGGCTCTTTCAAGGACAGAGGCATGGTGCTCGCCGTCGCCAAAGCACTGGAGGACGGCTCGCGCGCTTTCGTATGCGCGTCCACCGGCAATACCTCGGCCTCGGCCGCCGCTTACGCCGCGCACGTCGGAGCGCCCTGTTACGTGCTTCTTCCCTCCGGCAAGGTGGCACTGGGCAAACTCGCGCAGGCGCTGATATACGGCGCGCGCGTCATCGCGGTCGGCGGCAACTTCGACAGGGCGCTCGAAATGGCCCGCGAGGCCGCGGAGTTAAAAAAAATAGCCATGGTGAATTCCGTCAATCCTTACAGGATAATATCCCAGAAAACCGGCGCGTGGGAAATCTGCGAAGCTCTGGGGCAAGCCCCGGACCTGCACGTCATTCCTGTGGGCAACGCGGGCAACATAAGCGCCTATTGGGCCGGTTACCGCGATTTCAACGTCTGGGGACGCAGCGCCGTTCTTCCCAGGATGATCGGTATCCAGGCCGAGGGCGCGGCTCCTCTGGCAACGGGCAAACCCTGCCCTAATCCTGAGACCGTCGCGACCGCCATCCGCATCGGCAATCCCGTCAGCGCGAAGACGGCGATAGAGGCCGTGTCGCAGTCGGGCGGATTTTTCGAGACAGTGACCGACGGGGAAATACTGAACGCGCAGAAGGCGCTTGCCGAGCGCGGCGGCATCTTCGCGGAGCCCGCTTCCTGCACCACGCTCGCCGCCCTCGTAAAACTCGCCGCGGCCAAAAAACTCCCCCAGGGGGCAAAAACCGTCATAGTCCTCACCGGCAACGGATTGAAAGACCCCGACGCGGCTATCTCCCAGGTAGAGCCGCCTGTCAAAATCGGCGATTCGCTGGAGGAACTGCTCGAGGTCATGGCATGACGGGAGAGTCGATAATCAAGGTTCGCGCGCCGGCCACCAGCGCAAACCTCGGCGCCGGTTTCGATACACTGGGAATGGCGCTCTCGCTTTACAATATCGTCGCCGTAAAACGCGTCCTGCCCTCTGGAGAATTCAAGTCCGAAGTCGCTGGCGAGGGCGCGAGGGAACTCGCGGACGTAAAGGCGAATCTGATAATAAAAAGTTACCACGACGCGTGCGATATGTGGAATATACCGTCGCCTCCCGGTTTCGAGATGCATTTGAACAACGCCATTCCGCTCAACCGCGGGCTGGGAAGTTCCGCCACCGCGGTGGTATCTGGCGTTCTCATCGCAAAAGAACTGAACGGCGTGAAATCGCCGGAATCGGAACTGCTCCGAATCATGACGCGCATCGAGGGCCACCCCGACAACGTAGCGCCCTGTTTCCTCGGCGGCATGACCGTGGGGTGCTGGGACGGGAACGACCTTCGTTATGTGCGCCTTCCGTCGCTGCCGCACGATATGTACGTGGTAGTGGCCGTGCCGGACGTCAAGGTCAGGACGTCGGACGCCCGAAAATCGCTGCCGGATGTGGTGGATTTCGGAGACGCCGTATTCAACCTCGGGCGCGCCGCGCTGATGGCGGCGGCATGGGCGACCGGCCAATGGGATATGCTCTCGTGGGGCATGGACGACAGGATTCATCAGCGGTATCGCGCCAAACTCTTTCCCGGAGGCGACGTGATAATGGACAGGGTGAGGGACATACCCGGCTGCCTCGGCGTCGCCATCAGCGGCTCGGGGCCGAGCGTAATCGCCTTGTCGCGGGGCAAACCGCGCAAGCTGGCCGAGACGATGTGCCGCACTTTCTCGGAGCACGGAGTCGCCTCGCTTTTTTTCGTCCTTGAAGGAAGCGCCGGCGGCGCTAAAATAGAAGCCCTGCTGTGAGCGAAGAAATCCGGACGGCCATTCTCAAATTCGGCGGCAGTTCAGTTGCCGACGCCGACCGCATGAGAGAAGTGGCCCTGATAATAAAAAATTACATCGAACGCGGTTATTCGGTGGCGGCGATAGTTTCCGCCATGGGCAACACGACTAACGAACTTCTGGCGCTCGCCGGCGACGTGACCGACGAG
>JAISDQ010000052.1 GCA_031264605.1 Synergistaceae bacterium
CCGCGGCAGAAGCGGCGTTCTGGTCGTGGAGTGCGACTTCACGCTGCGAGCAGTCCTCTCAAGTTCGCGCCCTAAGATCAGCGCCGGATACATAAATTCCTCCGTCCCGAGGACCAGGACGTCTCTGTCCTCTACGTCCGTCACGCTCACAGCGGAGGCAATTTCACGCGCCAGCTCCAGGCACTCGCCGCGGTACGCGCCTATCCCGATACCGGAGCGGGGGCTCACCGGGCCTGAAAATTCAAGCCTATGCACGTACCCGACCCTTTGCAGGCAGCAAAAATCAGCGTCGTATTCCGCGAACGCGCTCTCGTCGAAGCCGTTGAACACCAGCGCCGATACCGTAATTTTGCCCCGGTAGGCGGTGTTCCGCAAGAAGTTCAGGATAGTTTTCCCGGTGGTGATCTCATCCTCCACAAATACGAGCCTGTCGTATCCGGACAGGCCGCACAGCTCTTCGCGCAGATACAGCGCCTGATTCCTCGCGTGGCTGTGCTCCTCCAGGAACTCCGCGACGAGCGCGCCGCGCGGCGCTGCCCCGTCCTCCTGTATCGGCGTTTCGCGCGTGGTGTGGACATAAACGGCGCCCTCGATCGCGCACGCCACCGCCGCGCCCACCGCGGTCGCCGTTTCGGCAAAACCTATCACCAGGACATGTTCGCCCTCGCAGGTCGCGGCGGCTTTGTCTCCCAACTGTCTGAAATACTCCAGCGTGACGCTTGGAACGGAGGGCAGATGTTTCGCGAGCAGGGGGTTGACTATGACATAAGAACGCGTGGCGGCCGTGCTGTCGCGCAGGGCGATTTGCAATCTCGCTTCCATGGCTTGCCTCAATACCGCCGGGGTTCCGATAAACGATACCGCGCGCCCCTCACGCTACTTCCTCAGTTGAAAGCCGAGCTTGTTGATGTAGCCCTTCAGCCCGTTGGGGTTGCGCGTCTGTATCAGCACGATGCCGGGGCCCTTGAATCTGCATACGAGGCACTCTCCCGACATGAAGCTGTTGATCCATCCGTTGGACGCCTTGGTAATCTGGTATTGCATATAGTCGGCCCAGGCCACCAGGTGTCCGTTGTCTATGACGACCTCCTCGCCCTGTCCGAGGTTTATCGCGTGAATAGCGCCGTAGCTGCTGAGAAACACCACCCCCCTGCCGGATACGTTCAGGATGAAGAAGCCCTCCCCGCCGAACAGTCCCTGCATGAGGTTTTGCATCTGCGTGTTTACCTCGACGCCCTCCGTGGCCGCGAGAAATCCGTCCTTCTGGACGCGCAGCCCATACGTGCCGTCCAGCTCCACGTCGACGATGCCGCCCGGCAGGGTATGTCCCAGCAGCACCTCGCCCTCGCCGCGCGACGCGGTGAGATATTGAAAGAAAAACTTCTCCCCGGCGAGCATCCTCGTCAGCCCGCGCAGGAAACCGCCCTCCACGCCCCCCGTGACGTCTACGTTAGCGGACATGGCGATCATCGCGTCGGACTCCGCTTTTAAGCGCTCGCCGGGACGAAGATTGTACTTGATGATAGGAAAAGCGTCCTGATACAGTATTTCGTAGCTGCCCATAATTTATTTCCTCCCCGCCGTCCACCTGAATCCCCAGCCAAACGCGCTGTCCATCTCCGGGTGTCCGTTGAAAAAACGAATCAGCTTTTCGACCGCCATCGATCCGCCGGCGTTGACGATCTCCGCGATGGCGCACATTTTCTGCGCGGAGCCGTACTCATCCATGCGGACGATGATATCGTCGCCTCCGGTGTATTTGATGGAGACGATGGCGTCGGCCTGCTGCCAGTTGGCCGCGCCTTCGTATATAAACGTATACACGAGCATCCTCTTTATGTTAGCCGACATTCTGCCGTTGACGCGTATATTTTCCCCTCCGGCGGCCTCCCCCGTGCGGTCATCCCCGTCGAGCGCGACGTACGGGGCTGATTTCAGGCTGCCGAATGAATTGCCGAGGGCCTGGATGACGTATTTTGTCCCGTCGTTCAGCTCGACGAACGCGCCTAGGTCCAAATCTATGGACTGATTTTTTACCAGTCCGAATAATCCCTTTTTCGCCGTTCCCTGGCTCCAATTCAGATTGATCAGGATTTCGCCCGAAACCGCTGTTTTTGACAGGTTGACCTTTTGTCCCTTTTTGAGCTCCACGGCCATCGCTATGCGCCTCCCTCATTTGCGGCGTTTGGGGATTGCGCTTGAAAACGCAATCCCCAAACATAAGGTTATAAGGTTTCTCTATTCACAAGTGATCATTTTTTTTACTGGAGAAGGACTCAAGTATCTCTAGGCCTAAAAATGATAAGAGTATATCCAATATTTCAAACATGATATACCTCCCCGGTCTCGCACGTAAGAATTGTTTACGCGTTGACCCCGAAGTTCCCGCAGAGCGCCTTCAGCCCTCCGGCAAAACCGCTGCCGATGGCGTTGAACTTCCACTCGGCGCCGTGCCGGTAGAGTTCCGCGACCACGACCGCCGTCTCGACCGAGTAATCCTCGCCCAAGTCGTAGCGGATGAGTTCCGTGTTGTTGGCGTCGTTCACCACGCGGATGAACGCGTTGGAGACCATTCCGAAGTTCTGCGACCGCGCCGGGGCGTCGTAAATGGTGACCGTGAAGTCGATCTTGGCGATATTAGCGGGAACCTTCGAGAGGTCGATTTTTATTACCTCGTCGTCGCCTTCGCCCTCCCCGGTCAGGTTATCGCCCGTATGCTCGACTGAGCCGCTGGCGTGCTTGAGATTTCCGTAGAACACGAAATCGGCGTCCGACTGCACTTTGCCGTTTTCACCGAGCAAAAACGCCGCGGCGTCCAAGTCGAAGTCGGCGCCCCCGTCGTACTTGTTCGTGTCCCAGCCGAGACCTATGTGGAGCTTCGTCAGCCCGGCGTTGCCTTTGGTCAAATCGACCTTCTGTCCCTTTTGCAGACTGATTGCCATCGTTCTTTTGCCTCCCTCGTGTAGTTTTGGAATCCATGCTTCCGTACTTCCGCTTTAGTTTATCACACAATATAAGCCGCATCTCAACGAAATGATGGAGCGGGCGGCTTTATTGAGTCCGGTGAGGGGACTGTAACGCATCATATCCATATCGCGGTTCTATTTTCATGGAATTTTAAATGTTTTGTATACTGTCATGTCTGACAGTTTTGCACGCAAAAAGAAAAATCGGCACTGTCAAAAATACCAGCCCGCCGCGGCGTCCGGTTCTTTAAACGGCAAAATACCGTTTAGGCGAATTAAGGAAATGCTTATCAATTCGCCCAAACGGTGCTTTGCCGTTCAGAAACATAGACGCCGCAAGGGCTTTGTTTAAAAATCTTTACCCTTTAGGCCCCTGACGATAAATCAGCCCTTCCTTAACAGCGTTCTTAAATCATTCCTTTGCGCCTGATCTCGCTCAGCCATACGGGAAACTCCTCCAGCATCCTCGAATACAGTTCGGTGTTGTCCACCCGCCTGAAATCGTCCAGCGCGAAGAAATTCGCGTTATCGACGTATCTTCCGCCCATCGTGTCGAGGCGCTCCAATACGCCGTAGCCGAATCCGCCCACGCCGACGAACTGCCAGAATATGGGCTCATGGGAGGCTTTGATGAGCAGTTTCTTGATAGAATTCTCGTTTCCCACGCCCCCGTCGGTGATAAACAGCGCATACGCCGGCAGTTTTCCGCCGCGGTATTCGTCGACGACCTGCTCTATCACGGCGGGTTCATGGTTGCCGTAGCCGAGGGATTTCATCAGTTGCTTCCAATCCGCCGGGACCGCCTCCTTATAATTTCCGGTGTTTATAGATGGCATCCTCTTGGGGCGGCTGCCGTAATACCAGAGGTCGAGCTCCCCGTCGTCGTCGAACTGGACTGCCAGCGGGACGGTCTTGTTGACAATTTCCTGTACTGTCCCGTCGCCGTACCTCTCGCTCATGGAGCCTGAAATGTCCATCACCAGCGCTACGCGGGCGACCGTCTCGGACAGCTTATGTTTTTCGAGGGCCACCTTCAGCGGTTTCACCAGCGAGACCAGTTGCGGCGCTTCACGCTCCAGGCGTTTCTCCAGCAACACCTTCTTCGGTTCCGCGGGCGGCGGCGCGGCGGCAGGCGCGCCTGACAAGTCCTCCTCCCCGCCGAAGTGCTTCAGCAGGGCGGACAGCCCTCCGTTGAAACCGTTAGCCACCGCGGCGACGCGCCAGACGTCCTTCCGGTAGATCTCGACCGCGATCACGGCTTTCTCGCTGTGGAAGCTGTCTCCGGTCAAGCCGAGCGAGAGCGCTCTTTCGCCCTGAGACAGCTTTGCCGTCAGCGTCCGAATCTGGCCCATCACACCGTTGCCGTCGACGCTCACGGTGAACACCAGCTTGCAAATATGGCTTGGCAGCCTGGACAAATTAACGCGGTACACCGTGTCAGCGCCGCTGCCGCCGAGCACTATTTCACGGTTTGGCGACGCGGTCTGGTTGAAGAAGACAAAATAGCTTTCGTCGGAGAGTTTGTCGGCGGAGTCCACGCCAAAACAGCATGAGTCATATTCGCCGTCCCCGGACACCGATATGCTTATCGCGATTTCATCCGATGAGTTGAAATAATCGTCGATTTTCCCCCTGAACCCGCGCCCTATTTCAGTCATTGGCGATTACCCTCC
>JAISDQ010000127.1 GCA_031264605.1 Synergistaceae bacterium
CCGACTTCCCCCTCCCTGTCTATATGGCTGGGGTGGATGGATTCGAACCATCGATGGCGGATCCAAAGTCCGCTGCCTTGCCGCTTGGCTACACCCCAAGGGCAACGGACATTATATCAAAAGTTTTTTGTTTTAGCGAACTGTCGCGTTCGGCGAAATATCAAAATATTTTTCACGTCCGGCGATTTCTAACGCTTCTCTCAGGCAGGAGGGCAGGATTTTTTCCATTTCGGCGATATTACCCGACGCTGCGTACACGCCGCGCTTGAAGATTACAAAGCCCTTTTCGGCGCCGGCAATGCCTATGTCGGCGGCGGCGGCTTCACGGGGGCCGTTTACCTCGCAGCCCATTACCGCTACGGTAAAGCCGTCAGGGACGTCGGCGGGCAGCATCGCCTTCACGCGCTCGCACAGGGCTCCTACGTCGACGCGCTTCCGGCCGCAGCAAGGACAGGAAATCATGTTCACGCCCTTTTTCCTCAAACCCAGGGAGCGCAGAATTCCGTACGCGACTTCGATCTCGGTTTTGGAGTCTCCCGTCAGGCTCACCCTTATCGTGTCTCCTATGCCCTGCGACAGGATGACGCTTATGCCGGCTGCGCTTTTCACGGCGCCGTCGATGCCGCTTCCGGCCTCGGTGATCCCCACATGCTGAACGAAAGGATATTTCCCGGCGAGCATTTGATTCGCCATCACCGTCTCGGGGACCGAGGTGGATTTCGCCGATATGATGACGTTCTCGAAGCCGGAGTCGATAAGCGGTTTAAGCTGCTCCTCCACCGCGCCCACCAGCGCGCGCGCCCCCTTGCCGTATTTTTTGTTCTGCGCGCTGTTCACCGAACCGCCGTTTGCCCCTATCCTTATTACCGCCCCGTTCATTCTCGCGGCCGACAGCACTTTGCCCAAACCGCCCGAATCGGTCATGTTCCCCGGGTTTACGCGGATGGAGGATACGCCGCAATCAATGGCGGCAAGCGCGAATTTGTGGTTGAAATGTATATCGGCCATGAGAGGTACTTCGGATTTATCGGCGAGGATTCCTAGGGCTCTTTTGTGCGATTCGTCCGCGAAAGCTACCCTCGCCAGTTCGCATCCCGCTTTTTTCAGGACTCTCAACTCTTCAACGCAGGCGTCCAAATCGGAGAGCGGGGTTTTGAGCATGCTCTCGACCCGTACCGGAGCCCCTCCCCCGAATTTGACGCCGCCTATGTCAACCGACCTCGCGCTTCCCATTTTTCATTATCCCTTATAATCTCCAATAAATACAAAGATAAAAACTCGGGCTCCGCCCGAACCCGGCAGGGAGCTTGCTCCCTGCACCCTCCTTAAAAGGGGTCAAGGGGCGAGCCCCTTGCGGGGTTTGGGGCGGAGCCCCAAGGTCTTGTATGTTCTTGCGTTTACAGGAACATGCCGCGCATTTTCACCGCGTCGGCGACGCGTTTGATGGCGACCAGGAACGCCGCCCGGCGCATCAGCACGTCCTGAGTGGCCGAATACTTCCAGACCCTGTGGAAATTGTCCTTCATTATCGGTATCAGCCGGTTGTTGTATTCTTCCTCAGTCCAGAAATAACCGCCAAGATTCTGTACCCATTCGAAATACGACCCGATAACTCCGCCGGAATTGGCGAGGAAGTCGGGCACCACTTTGATGCCCCTGGAAACGAGCACCTCGTCCGCTTCGGGAGTAACGGGGCCATTTGCGCCCTCGACTATATATTTAACCTTCAGTTTCGCCGCGTTGGAAACGTTGACCGCCCCCTCCAGCGCGCAGGGCGCCAGGACGTCGGCCTCCACTTCGAGGATGTCGTCGCCGGATATGTGTTTCAAGCCCGCCTGCGTGAAACCTTCGAGCATCTTCTTGGGGTTGTTCGAGACGTGATTGAACGCTTCCGCTACGTCGACGCCGTCGGGATCGTAATATCCGCCCGTCACGTCGGAGATGCCGACTATCTTGGCGCCCGCTTCGGACATGAATTTCGCGGCGTATGAGCCGACGTTGCCGAATCCCTGAATTATGACGCGGGATTTCTTAACGTCGAACTTGACGGCGTCCAGAAGTTCTTTTATGCAGGTCGCCACGCCCAATCCGGTCGCCGCTGTGCGGCCCTTGGAGCCCCATATCGATATCGGTTTTCCGGTGACGATGCCGGGCACAAATCTGCCGCGGAGTTTGCTGATAGTGTCCATAAACCATATCATCTCGGGCGCGCCGGTGTTCACGTCCGGCGCGGGCACGTCCTCCCACTCGCCCACGATCGGCGCGATCCTCGCCGCGAACGTGCGGGTGAGGCGCTCCTTCTCGTTAGAAGAGAGTTCGAGAGGATCGCACGAAATGCCGCCCTTGCCGCCGCCGTAAGGTATGCCGGCTAGCGAGCACTTCCACGTCATGAGGCTCGCCAAAGCCTCGCACTCTTCCATGCTGACGTCGGGATGGAAGCGGAGTCCGCCCTTGGCCGGCCCCAACGCGGTGGAATGCTGAACCCTGTAACCCTCGAAGACTCTGATGCCGCCGTCGTCCATGGTGATTGGCAGAGAGACGCTTATCGCGCGTTCGGGACGGCTCAATATCTCCACCAGGCCCTCGTCGAGCCCCATCTCCTCGGCCGCCCCGTAGAAATTTTCGAGAGCCGTCGCCAGAAGCACGTTATTTGAAACGCGTTTTTTTACAGACAAACCGCCTACGTCACATTTTTTGCCCGCGCCCACCGATATTTTCTTGCTGACGTCATCGGTCATAACATTACCTCCTCCAGTCCCTTTCAGTATTATTGACGAAGCTTTTATACTTACTGAATCCAGATGAGCGTATTGTATGACGTTCTTACACAAATTAAAATAGTACTTTTGTGCAATTTTTTCTGATTTTTTTACAATTCTATGTACAACACCCCCAAAAACTTTGCGGAACCGGGGAAACCACGGCAAGCCCCCTCAATGTGCCGGGGAGTTCGGGGATATCGGGAAACGACATTTTATGGGCGTGCAGCATCAAT
>JAISDQ010000163.1 GCA_031264605.1 Synergistaceae bacterium
CGCTGGACAGCCAATATTACCTCGCCGCTGCCATAAAGTCCGAAAAAGGCGCCGATTTACGCGCGGATATCGAAAGCGTCTTCGATACCTCGTGTTTCCTTGCGGTGGAGACGGAACACGACGAATACGGAATTATCGCGCAAAGCAACGATGCCGGCCGGATCGAAGAAAAAACCATGAATCTCCTTTCTTCCTTGATGAAACGGGCGGCGCGGCAAACCGGCGCGACGCTTCACGCCGGCGTTGGCATGACTGTGGAGCATCTTCACGAGTTGGGCCATTCTTTTCGTGAAGCCGAAACAGCTTGCAATTACGCGATTTTTACGGGGCTATCCAATCCTTGTCTCATAAACAGCGTGAAAACCGACACCGTAGGCTTCGGGCTGGCCGAGCACCTCGCGCGGGCGCGCGAATTTTTCCTCTGCGGCAACCAAGAGGAGATTGAAGATTTCACGAAAAGGCTCAAAAATTCGGCATTGAAAGGCGTAGCAACTCATTACGCCTACATAGACGTACTGATGACCGCCGCGAGGACGCTGAGGGAGATGAGCGCTTCTCCGGAGGAGTTGCTGCCGGAGCTTTCCATGATTGGCGAAAGCGCTTTTTCGATAGATAATCCCGAAGAATTGGAGGCTGCGGTCGCGAAAATATGCGAGCGCGTCATTTTATTCAGAAAAAAATACCTGTCGAACCGCCGCTACAAATTAGTCGCCGACGCAAAGCAATTTATCGACGGCAACTTCTCAGACCCGGAACTGTCACTTCAAAAAGCGGCTTCCGCCGCCCACGTGAGCCCAACCTATTTCAGCGCCGTGTTCAGCCGCGAAACCGGAGAAACGTTAAGCGACTACATAACGAGAGTCAGAGTGAAAAACGCCATGAAAATACTCAAGACCACGACGCTCTCCGCATCCGAAGTATCGGCGATGGTCGGCTTCAACGACCCTTTGTATTTCAGCAGGGTTTTTAAACGCGCCGTCGGCGTCAACGTAAGCGAATTCAGAAAAAAATAAACAGGCAACAGTCCCTGTACTTTTAAACGGCCAGCATATGACGTTTTATGATATGGTCCTGATATTCTTCCGACAGTTCGCAGAAATACCCGCTCCAACCCCAGACGCGAACGACGAGATTACGGTGTTTTTCAGGATGTCGCTTGGCGTCGGTCAGTTCCTCGACGCTCAGGGTATTGAGCTGCATCTGCTGGCATCCCAACCGCCCGAACAACGCCACGAGATCGGCGACTTTTCCGATCGAATCCTCGCTGCGGAAGACGGTATCCGAAAGTTCGAGCGTGATCGGGCCTCCGTTGCAAACGCGGGCATAGTCAATTTTCGAAAACGACTGAAGTATGCTGAAAGGCCCTGTTACTTTGACGCCTTGAGACGGAGCCAGGCTGGAACTAAAAAAATCGCCTTTCCGGCGTCCGTCGGCCGTGGCGCCTACCACCGGTTCCAACATCCCTTTGCGTCCTCTGGCAAGCCATACGTAATACATCGCCGATCCGCTTCCGGGCCTCGCTCTTTGCCACCGCTCATTGACCGGTTTGTACTTTTCGCAGGCTTCCGCGAAATAATCAAATAACTCGCGGAGGATGTTATCCGCCGCGTCCTCGTTATTTCCGGTTTTCGGCGCGTTTTCTCTCAACATCAGCAATAATTCGTCGTCTTGCGCGAAATTCGAATCCAAGGCATAAAGAAGCCGGGCGGGTTTTACCGAAGCTTCGTCGAAAACAAATTTCCGCGCCGCCGCAAGCGCGTCCGCGGCATTCGCGGAACCGGAACCGTGAATCCCCAAATTGTTATACTTTCCGCCCTCCGAAATATCGCCGCGCGTCTCTAGCTGATCGGTCATGAGAGCGCTGTAAAGAGGCGCGGGAGGCAGGAGGATATTTTTTTTCGCTTCCACGAGTTTATCGACTTGCCGTTCTATGTTTTTCCGGCAAATTTCCATTATTCGAGAGAAAGTTTCCCCTTTTGGGGATTCCGCTTTAAAGGCTTCGCGCAGCGCAAAATCGGCCGCGTAGGGGAATGACACCGCTCCAATATTTACTACGTCCATCCCCCTGCCGGGGATGAGAAATTCCCAACAGGCCGCGACGCTGTAATCGCGCGCGTCTTCGAGTTCATATCCCATATTTGCGAGTCCCGGAATGACGACGCTGTCGTTGGAATATTGCGGGAAACCGAGGCCTATCTTCGTCAATTCCGCCGCCTTAAAAAGCAGATCCCGCGGAGTGTCGGGCGTTATCCGCAGATTGATTTTCGGGTCGATAAACCGTATCGCGCGCGTAACGTCGAGTACGATATATGACAGTTTATTGACGGAAGTTTTGCCGTCACGGTCAACGCCTCCGATCATCAATGATTGCCCGTTGTCCCCCTGCTGCACGCCCGGATAAAGGTCCGAATCCTTGTTGAGAGAAACGAAAAATTCAGCCACATAATCGGCGACTCCGCTCCATGTGAGGGCTCCCGATTCGACGTCCGCAAGCGCGTACGGCCACATGTATTGATCGAAACGCCCCAACCCCACATGATAATGTCCGGACATCCAAAGCGCGGAATGGACAAATTTGAGAGATTGAATCGCTTCACGGAAACTGTGCGCCGGCCCGTAAGGGACGGCCGCCATCGTTTTCGCGATCTCCAATTCCCCGATTTCTTCAGCTTTTTTGCGGTAACGCCCGGCAAGCGACAAAACAGCGTCCACCGCCTCCGTCACGGTTTCGCTGAGGATTTTGAGTTTTTCTCCGCCTTCGCCGATATAACGCGCGTTTATGACGTCTTTCCTTCTGGCGAGTCCTTCGCGCAGCAACATTCCCCAGTCAGCGCAAATATTCGAGATAATCCCGGATTCGTGCATCGAGCGCCCCTCGAATTTTTGTTTCCACTGCTCGGGAGAATAATACATGGGAACAGCGGGAATCGTGCGGGTAAAAACGAGTCTCTCGCCCGGAAGGATTACGGGCGTTTCCGTTTCGCACATCATCGCCGTGAGTTTCGAGGCGCGGCGAGGCCAATCGAGCCCGAGTTTGTTGCAAATGTCCAAAACATGCGGGACGTAATCCACCCGAACTCTCCGGTGTTCACCTTTGGCTACCGAATCACGCAGGTTTATGATTCTTTCGCCGACAGCGTAATTTGTCATAACGATTTCGCCTCCTTCACCACACTCAGAAAAAAATCGGGATTGACGCGCGTTTTTGCCTGCTCGTCAAATTCGGGCTCGAATTTTCTCCCTACCGCTTCATATTTACCTCCCGCCGCGGGATTGTACGGCAGCAGATCAAGCCCGTCCAAATATCCGCCTGTATTTAAATTATTTTTTATAAAACTTCTGATATCGTCATAATTTTCGATTGTATCGGTGACTCCCGGAATCATGGGGACCCGCAGGCGATAAACGGGGCCCGAACGGTCCAGACGTTTCAGGTTGTCGAGGATGCCCGCGTTGTCAACTCCGGTAAAGCGCCGATGCAAAGCCGGATTCATGACTTTCAGATCAAAATAAACCGTATCCGCCAAATCGGTTACGGCGGCGAAATCCTGAGCTTCGGCGCATCCTGAGGTCTGCAGGAGAATATGCAAGCGCCCCTTCAAACGCCTCATTGTCTCGATCAGGAAATCAGCCTGAAACAACGGTTCGCCGCCGGAAAAAGAAACGCCGCCGGCGTCCTTCAGTATGCCTTCGTACGAAAACAGCTTACCGGCCAGTTCGGAAACGCTGTAGTACCTGCCCGCAAGCCTTTTCCCGGAAGCGCTTTTCATATATTCCGGAGTTGGCTTTATACCTTCCGGGTTATGGCACCACGAACAGCGCAGCGGACATCCTTTCAGGAACACCGTACAGCGAAGTCCGGGGCCGTCAAAAAGCGCGAATTCCTTGATATCGAACACAAGCCCCGTCAGTTCCTCCGCGTCTTTTTTCACCGTCTCAAATCAGCGGCGCGTAACATGATGTCCTCTTGCGTGGCTTCTCCTTTTTTGAATTCGCCGGTTATCCTCCCGCCCGCCATTATCAGCAGCCTGTCGCAGATACCCATGACTTCCAGCATTTCCGAAGAAATAAAAATAATCCCGATACCTTCCCTGGTCAATTCCGAGATCAACGCGTAAATTTCCTGTTTGGCGCCAATATCTATGCCCCTTGTCGGTTCATCGAGGATCAAAATTTTCGGCGCGCGCGCCAGCCATTTGGCGATAACGCCCTTTTGCTGGTTGCCTCCGCTGAAGTTTCTGGCCAGTCTGTCGGGAATGTCGGGCCGAATGGACATACTGCCGAAGTAATGTTCGGCCAGCGATTTCTGTTTTTCGGCGCTCAGCCAGCCGATCGCCGAAGAAATCATATTTCCGTTGGGCAGCGCGATATTGTCGCTCAAAGACATGCCCAGGACGAGCCCTTCCTTCTTTCTGTCTTCCGGCACATATCCCAGGCCGTTTTTTATGGCAGCTTCCACGCTTATGTTGAAAACGCGCTGTCCTTCGATAAAAATTTCTCCCTCATCCGGAGGGTCGAAACCGAAAATCGACTTTACGATTTCAGTACGCCCCGCTCCGACCAAACCCGCCAAACCTAAGACTTCGCCCTTGTGTAAAACAAAACTCACGTTATGAAATTTTCCGCGCCGCGAGAGATTTTTAACTTCCAAAACAGGTTCGGCGGTGCTGTAATCGGCATCCCTGGAATAAAAATTATTCAGTTCCCGTCCCACCATATGCTTTACCAATTCTTCCTTCGCGACGCTTCGCGCGGAATTATCGAGAACCGTGATCAACTTCCCGTCCCTCAGCACCGTGATCCGATCGCACATCGAGGTGATTTCTTCGAGCCGGTGAGAGATGTAGATTACCGAAAGCCCTTCGGCGACGAGAGATTTTATGACCTTAAAGAGAGCCTCTGTTTCGCGCGGGGTCAAAACGGCAGTCGGCTCGTCCATGATAAGAATCTCCGCGTTGTTCAGGAGCGCTTTCCCTATTTCCACCAGTTCCTGCTCGGCCACGCTAAGGTTTCTTACCAATTGTCCGCAGTCCAAATCCGGCATTCCAAGGCGCGACATTATCACGGACGCGCCCCTTGCCATCTCGTTCCTGTCCGGCACGGCGGCAAACGGCCCTTTAGCCGGCTCTTTCCCCAGGTAAATGTTTTCGGCCACGCTCAAAGTGGGCGCCAGGTTGAACTCCTGATAAATTACGCTTATCCGGCGGTTTATGGATTCCAAAGGATTTTCTATCCTGACGGTTCGTCTTTTGAGTTCCACCGTCCCCGAATCCTGAGGGTGAATTCCCCCGAGAATTTTCATAAGGGTGGTCTTCCCGGCGCCGTTTTCTCCGCAAATACCGTGGATCTCCCCTTTGACGAGCGAAAAAGAAACTTCGGACAAAGCCTGGACGCCGGGGAAAGATTTATCGATCCCTTCCATCCGCAGAATAACCTCGCCCGGCGCCGTTTCCCTCGGAACGTCCATCATTGCGCCTTTTTCGCGGAGGTAAAGCTGTCGATGGCGCAGACAATTATGATTATCGCGCCGGTAGTTACCGTAGTCCAATACATATTTACGTTTAAAAGCACCAGACCGTTGCGGATCATGCCCATCAAGACGGCGCCTAGCATCGTGCCGATGATCGTTCCGGAACCGCCTTGCATGCTTGTTCCTCCTATAACCACGGCCGCGATCGTATCCATGTCGAAGTTCAGTCCGGCGTTGGGGTTGCCTCCATTGAGCCGTCCGGTCATGATTACGCCCGCTATGCCGCAAAAGAGCCCGGCAAGCGTATAGATTTTTATTTTGACCCTGTCTGCGTTTATTCCGCACAGACGGGTCGCCAGTTCATTGCCTCCTGTCGATTTGACGTGAGTCCCGAAAATAGTATGGTTCAGCAATAAAGCGGCGATAATCACAATTACAGGCATGAACATCGCCATAATTGGAATTCCCAAAACTCTGCCGTTTCCCAACGCCAGGATCAAAGGCGAATCAATCGTGATCGAATATCCTCTCGTAATGATGAGGAGCAGCCCTCTCCCCACAGAAGTCATGCCGAGCGTGACTATAAAAGGCGGAAGCCGCAGGCGGGTTATAAAAAGGCCGTTGAAAAAACCGAACGTCACGCCGATGAGAATTCCCGCCGGAATGGCGATAAAAAGAGAGCACCCGTGATAGATGAGCCACGACATGATCACGCTTGACAATCCCAAAGAGGAACCGACCGAAAGGTCGATTCCTCCGGAAGTGATTATGAAAGTCTGACCCGCGGCAACCATAGTCACAAGCGTCACTTGTTTACAGATATTGAGGATGTTTTCTGCCGAGAAGAAATTTTGAGCGCTCAGGGAAAACAGTAAACCTACGGCAAGTACAACCAAAAACAGACTGCTTTCACGGCTTTGTATAAGGCGTTCGAAGTACCGCCCGGCAGTCCGCGTTTTTTCGAGGTCTTTCTCATTCCCGGTTGTCATGAAAGCATCCCTTTCTCTATTGTGAAAGCGGTCGGCCCGAGTTCGGCAAATTCAGCTTTTATTTTGGATAATACTGATCGACGTTGGCCTTCGTAATTTCCAACGTTCCCGTGTCGCTGTTCGCGGGTATCGGTTTCCCGTCGCAAGCCATGTTGAGCTGGTTGATTACGTTGACCCCCCAGGCGTACTGGCGTTGCACTATAGCGGAATAAATCTGCCCGTCGCGGACGCCGTTGATTATTTCCGGCAAATCGTCGAAAGTGATGGCTATTTTCGTCAGACCCTTGGCTTTCCATGCCGTGACCATCGCCGGCCCCGCGTAAGAATCCATCCCTATCAAGGCGTCGAAGTCGGGGTGAGCGCTGATCATGTTCTCGATGTTGGAGAGAGTGACATTCGGGTCGCCTTGCCCGGACTGGACGTCTACTATTTCGACATTCGGGAAATTTTCCCTGAGAGCCTTCTCCACGCCTTCGAGCCGCTGGACAAGATTGAGCTGGGAAGAAATTCCCTGGCTCACCAGGACTTTCCCCTTGCCTTCAAGAGCCGCGCCAAGGGCGTTGCCCATATGCTCGCCGGCTTTGACGTTATCGGTTCCGATATAGCCGAGACGTTTGCTGTCCGGAGCGTCGGTATCGAAAGTGACGACTTTGATGCCCTGTTCCATCGCCCTATCGATGAGAGGCGTAAGGGCTTTGGAATCAGTAGGCCCAATGCCGAAGCCGGAGACTTTCATCGCTATCAGGTTCTCGACAATCTCAATCTGCTGCTGCACGTCCGAACGGTCAGGCCCTTTGATGAGTACTTCGACTCCGAGAGATTTCGCTTCGTCCTCGGCCCCATGGGACGTCGCTTCGAAAAATGGATTGATATGGGATACACTACGGTGAAAGTGCGTTTGTCCTCCGCGTTCGCCGCCCCTCCCGCGACAGTGGCAAAAATGGCCGCCAACAATAGGACTGTGACAACTAACTTCTTCATACGACACGCCATCCTCTCTACCCGCAAGACATGGCCGGTTCCCGTGGGATCATCCCATTTCCATTCCGGTGACTCAAACCGACTCAAATTTCATAGTGGGTATTCAACGTTTAAATCGTATCATCTG
>JAISDQ010000183.1 GCA_031264605.1 Synergistaceae bacterium
CAAACAGCCTGGTCAGTATCATCGGGAAACAGAGCGCGGAAACGGAGAAACCGCACATGATCGCCGCGAAGTTCGGGCCGACGTACTCGATACCGAAATAATCGCCGGCCAAAAGCGGGTAGACGCCCGAATAGCCTCCGTAACAGAGCGCGCATACCGCAACGATCACCATGAAGTACAGACCCTGCGCGAAGCAGAGAGCGAAGGAACAGAGCGCCGTCAGCCCTATCGCCGCCATAGCCGCCGCCTCGCGGCCCGTCTTTTCCGATATGAGCGGGAATACGAGCCTTCCGACCGCGCTGGCTACGCCGGTTGTCATCACTATCAATGTGGCCATCGAACCGATATTTCGCTCATTCGCGAGCGTCACGAACGAAGGGTTGAGGATGAAAAACGCGCTGGTACCCAGCATCAGTGAACAGGTAATCAGGAAGAAGCGCCCCGTCCTTATCATCTCCCCCGGGGTATACTGCCTTTTGTCCCGGTCGACCTTGCGCCCGCCTCCGGCCGTTTCGGGCAGACGGACGAAGGGCGACAGGACAAGCGTAACCAGCAGGAAAGCTCCCGACAGAATCAAAAATGTCGAACGCGGAGAATAACGCCTTATCAGTTCGCCGATCAAAGGCGCGAACACTACTGTGGAGAAACCGAAAGCGCAGACGCTGACGCCCGTCGCGAGCCCCCGTTTTTCCGGATACCATTTGGGGACGCAGGACACCACCGCGCCGTATCCCATGCCAACGCCGAAGCCGCCCGCGATACCGTAAGTAAGACATATAAGCCATCCCGAGCCTTTCGGAATGAGAGCCGTAGCCGCCATTCCAATCG
This sequence comes from Synergistaceae bacterium, assembly GCA_031264605.1. Taxonomy (GTDB): domain Bacteria; phylum Synergistota; class Synergistia; order Synergistales; family Synergistaceae; genus JAIRKI01. The sequence goes on from JAISDQ010000183.1 coordinate 829, forward strand.
CGAGCAAAGTTCCCCCCGCAAGGGTCTGCCGGTGCGTCCCCAGCCGCTTTTCCATCCGTCCGCCGCCCAACATGCCCAGCACGAAAAAACCCAATAAAAACGAGGAAACGAGTTTCGCGTCCGCCAGAGGCCAGCTATATTCCTCGCTGACCGGCAATACGAAGACGCTCCAGACGTAAATTATCCCCAAGAACAGTTGAAGCGCCGCGCCTGAAACAAGAACCATGGATCTGTTTACCTTTCGCAAAATGACTCCTCCTTATGTTTTGTTTTTGCACACAAAAAAACCGGGGCCCCGACACGGGATCCCGGTTTCATTCAGATGGTTTATGCTAGGGCCTTCTTATGGCGTCAAAAAACTCCCCGCGCGCGGCCGGCAGCACAGACCCCGAAAGAAACGGGATCCGCGCCGGTAAAGGAGAATATCTCGACATCGACGGCCGCGGTCATGCCGCGCGGACCGGTCATATTTTTCATGTCCTGATACCTCCCTTCGCCGATTTTGTAATTTCAACGGGCATTTTATACACCATACCTCATTTTCCGTCAAGCCGCAGGGTGGGTACTTTAAAATAATGATACAATACTTTGACCGAATAGTTTTTCGCGTATTCGAACGATATGGGTTCAGCCGGAAGCTGTCCCGCTTGGGAGGGAGTTTTCATGAACGGTTACGAAAGGTGCGCGGCGGTTCTTCGGGGCGAGCGCCCCGACAGGACGCCGTTTTTTCCGTTGCTGATGTTTTTCGCGGCGGACAGGGGCGGCATGTCTTATCGCGAATACGCTTCCGACGGGCATTCTCTCGCCTCAGCCCAGATAAATATGGCCGAAAATTATTGCGCCGACGCGGTGACGGTCAGCAGCGACGCGTTCCGCCTGTGCGCCGACCTCGGAGGCGGCATGACGTTTCCCGAAAACCAAACCCCCTACATGCCGGGCCCGCTCGTCAAGGATGAATCCGATCTTCGTTCGCTGAAAATTCCCGATCCCGGGCGTAAAGGCAGCCGCATGAAAGACAGGCTGGACGCCGTTTCGGAACTTCGGCGTTCGCTAGGGGATCGTACGATGGTATTCGGCTGGGTGGAGATGCCCTTTGCCGAAGCCTGCAACGTCTGCGGCCTCGCGAATTTCATGATGATGCTGATGGACGCGCCGGAATTGGCGCATTCGGTGCTGGAATTCGTGACGGGTATAGAGATAGATTTCGCGCGCGCGCAGATCGAAGCGGGCGCTCACGCTATAGGATGCGGAGATGCCGCCGCCTCGATGATTTCGGAACCGCTCTTCCGCGAATTCGCGCTTCCTTACGAACGCAGGGTGAACGAGGCGATTCACGCGGCGGGAAGTTATGCCAAACTGCACATGTGCGGCAACTCGACACATCTTCTCGGGGATTTGTCGACGAACGGATCGGACATCTATAACGTCGACCATATGGTCGACCTTGCCCTCGCGGGAAATATATATTCGAGCGCCGGAGGAACGGTCAAAGGCAACGTAAATCCTGTGACCGACCTGATGTCCGCCACGCCTGAGCACGCGAGGGAAGCGGGCCGGAGATGCGTCGAATCGGCGCGGGGCAAAAAGTTCATGCTCGGCGCGGGATGCGAGATACCGGCCGCCACAAGCGACGAGGTGTTTTTCGCCTTCGCCGGCGCGGTGAATCAGTGAGTGAATAACGCATAATAGCCGTTCGGCGTTGGCAACGTCTGTTTTCCGCGAAAATGGATCCGTCTCTGCCCCATTATTAATGGCGAACTAAGATCATGCTGAGTTAAATGACAGACGAACTGAGCGTTATTCGTAATTTGTTATGCGGATTATTTCTTGACATTCATGCGCAAGGATGATGATCATATTGCCGATTTTCAATAAAAAATGAACGCGCGTTAAACGTCAACGAGCCGCATCTCTTGAACTGCCCGAGAGGGGGGAATCACAATGGATAGATATCTTGTCGCTGGATACGGCATTATCGCCGCTTTTGGCGTTTTGCTTTATTTGTTTTACTTAAAGTTTGTCGCTAAGAAAACGTTATTGAGGATACCCGGATGGCCAG
>JAISDQ010000024.1 GCA_031264605.1 Synergistaceae bacterium
GGCCCGTCGATGTGAGCCCCGTAGCGCACGCCGTCGTAACAGCCGAGCTGCGAACTCGCGTCGGCCAGAGCCGTCACGTAATACGTGGCGACGCCGTATTTGACCGCGATAGGCAAATCTATCGGCTCGACGGCGGCTCCGGCCTCGCGGCACATGTCGCCGGCCCGCGTCAGCGCCTTGTAAAGATCGGCGTCCATCTGTCCGGCCTCGAACCCGGCGAACACGCCTATTTTTTTGCCTTTGAGATTGTCGGCCGACAGACCCTCGGTGAACCTTGGCCTGTCGTAGGCGTCGCAGGTCGTGTCGTTGGGATCCGGACGCGCTATCGCCTCCATGGCGATCGCTATATCCTCTATGCTGCGGGCGAAGGGGCTCACCTGATCGAGCGCCGAACAGTACGCGACTATGCCGTATCTGCTCACTTCGCCGTAGGACGGCTTCATTCCCTGTATTCCGCAGAACGCGGCCGGTTGTCTCACCGAACCTCCGGTATCGGAACCGAGCGCCAGCGGCACATAGCCCGCCGCCACGGACGCGGCGCTTCCGCCGCTGCTGCCTCCGGGAACCCTGTTCAGGTCGCGCGGGTTCTTGGTGGGGCCGATTATCGAGTTTTCAGTGGAGCTGCCCATGGCGAACTCGTCGCAGTTTCCCTTGCCTATCAGCACAGCCCCGGCTTCCTCCATGCAATTTATAGCGGTGGCGTTGTAAGTCGGAACCCAGTTTTCGAGTATATGGCTGCTGCACGTCGTCCTGACGCCGCGCGTGCAGAAATTGTCCTTCGCGATGTAAGGCACGCCGCCCAACGGGCCGATATCCTCCCCGCGCGCGAGACGGGCGTCGATCTCGGCCGCCCTTTGCGCCGCGCGCTCGTCGAGCACCGTGATACAGGCGTTCACAGCGCCCTCGTATTTATGGAGGCGTTCCAAACTGGCGCGTATCGCTTCGGCGGCGCTCATTTTACGTTCGCGAATTGCGGCGGCGGTCTCGGCCGCCGTCATCTCATAAATTTCCATCGCTCACTCCTCCGCGTTTATCTTCGGAACTCTGAAAAAATCACCCTCTGTCGTCGGAGCGGCGGACTTGAATTCGTCGCGGTCCGGCCATTCTCTGGCCACATCGGGACGCCGCGGCGCGAGGCGCTTCATCTTCCAGGTGAAATCCGGCACGCCCGCGCAGTCGAGATCGCCCACGAGCGCGCAAAAGTCCAGTATGTCGTTGATGGAGTCCGTCATACGGTCGACCTGATCGTCGGGGACGCGTATCTGCGCCGCGCGCGCCATCTTCAACGTCACGTTCCTGTCCACGGTCATTTTCAATTCACATTCCCCCTCGTAGAAAAAAATACAAAAGCCGGATAATCGCGTTTATGTTTGCCGCCAAATTTCAAAAAATAATTATAATCCCATTTTGGCCCGCGCGAGAAAATCTTCCTCGGACCATATCTCTATTCCCAACTCCACCGCCTTGTTGTATTTGCTCCCCGCGTTCGCTCCCCCCACGACGATATCGGTCTTTTTGCTGACGCTTCCCGACGCGGCGGCGCCGAGGCTCGCGGCCAGTTTCTCCGCCTCGCTTCTCGTCATCGACGACAACTCGCCGGTGAAGACGATTTTTTTGCCCGCGAAATCCGGCGAATACGCCGCCGCGGGAACGCTCTCCCCAGACATCATATTGACTCCATGTGCGCGGAGGCGTTCCACCACCGTCATGTTGTGTTCGTCGGAAAAGTGATCTTTTACCGACTCGGCTATCACGGAGCCGACTCCAGGGATTGCGGCGAGTTCGTCCTTCCCCGCGTTTATGAGCGCGTCGATATCGCGGAAGCGAAGCGTTATGTCGCGCGCGGTTTTCCTGCCGACGTTTCGGATTCCCAAGGCGTTCAAGACCGCGTGAAACGGCCTCGTTTTGGACGCCTCTATCGCGGCGGCGAGTTTATCGGCGGATTTTTCGCCCATGCGTTCCAAACCCGCGAACGTTTCCGGCGTCAGTTCGTAGAGGTCGGCCGCGCTTTTGACGAGACCGGCCTCGGTGAGCCGGGCAATCAGCTTCTCGCCTATTCCGTTGATGTCCATGCAATCGCGCGAGACGAAATGCGCGATTCCCTCCTGAAGCTGCGCCGCGCACGACCGGTTCACGCACCGGACGGCGGACTCCGACGGCAATCGCACAGCAGCCGCGCCGCAAATCGGGCATACGCTCGGGATCGCGAACGGAACTTCGTCCCCTGTCCTCGCGCCCATGTCGACGCGCAGGATTTCGGGTATTATCTCGCCCGCCTTGTGAATCCAGACCGTATCGCCGACCCTGATGCCGAGCCTGTCTATCTCGTCCTGGTTGTGCAGCGACGCCCGCTGAACGGTCGTCCCCGACAACCGCACCGGCTCGACGCGAGCCGTGGGCGTGAGCGCTCCGGTCCGCCCGACCGAAACGTCGATGCCGATGACCTTCGTCCTCCGCTCCTCAGGTGGAAACTTGAAAGCTATCGCCCAGCGCGGGGCGTGCGACGTGCTGCCCAGAGCGTTACGTAACGGCAGCGAGTCGAGCTTCACCACAACGCCGTCGGTGTTGATAGAGTTCTCGAAGCGCTCACTGCCCCATCGCGCCAGATA
>JAISDQ010000089.1 GCA_031264605.1 Synergistaceae bacterium
TTCGAGATAGAAAAACGCGCCGTCGTGCGGGATTTGTTCCATGATGTACGGCACCTGCCACGCGGGGATACAGTTGAAGACTATCTTTTTGCGTTCCAGTATCCTCCGGATGACCGCTATGGAATCCGAGGTCGTAAAATCTTTCTCAAGCCTGCCGTTTGCGCCGTATTTGGGATTCGGGTCCCATTCTATCGAGTGCAGCTTGCCGAGATTCATCACTTCGGGAAGGTGGCGGACGTAACTGTCGCCATCGACGTTGAACAGTATCTGATCGAACACGTTTGACATCCTCGCGATGGACGGCGCTATTATTTCGCGGAACATTTCGGGCGAGACCATGGCGGAAATCTCACTCAATACCGGGCCCCACGGTTTATCGTTCGCTACCGGCACCCATGTGATCGTGTAAGGCTGGATGCGGCGGATTATTCGCTCGTTCTCCAGCGTCACTTCCGTCCATAGCCTACCCACATGTTCCAGCAAACACGCGACATTTTCGGGATATTCGACCATCTCAGTCAGGAGTGATTCCCTGTCCCAGAGCGACGCCAGTATGTCTATCACGCCCCCCGCGTCGGCCGCGCCCACCAGATAGCGGCCCTCGCTTCTCTCGCAGAGCGTGGCCGTGAGTTCCGTGAACGTTCTGTAGTAGGCCCCGTCGCGCTGTACGGACAGATTGTATATTTCATCGGCGTCGCGGTATGGTTCGACGTCGAACCATACCGTGTTCTCGCCGATACGATAGGGACGCCCGAGAAGGGCGGGCAGGAACGTCGGGCCAAAGTCGGGATCGACGCGCGGCACAGCGTCGCCGAGGAAGAACGCGCTCTCGAAGCTTTTCGCCAGAGTATCGAGCCTGTAATCCAGGTCGAGCCACCGCTCAACCCTGTCCTTTACGGAGAGAAACTGCGGCAAGGGAGAGGCCAGCGCGAAATACGGCCCCTCCCCGTCGAATTTCGGCCCCCAGAACTGTCTGTGGCGCGCGAGGCGCGCGTCCATATCCGGGATCAGCACGTCCCGATACCCGATACGCGGCGCGGTTTCCGGTTTAAAATCACTCGGCGAGTTCTCTGCGCGTCATTTTCATCCGCTTCTCCGCGACGCCGAAGATCAATTCCAGCAGAATGCAGAGGCTCCAGTATACTATGGATACGGCGATGTAAATTTCGAGGTAGCGCAGCGTCTTCGAGCCAATGAGTTTCGCCTCTCCCATGACGTCTATCACCATTACGGAGAAGGCCAGGGAAGTGTCCTTCACCATGCCGATAAGCGAGTTCCCCAGGTTTGGAATCGCGTTCAGCGCGGCCTGGGGCAGCACTATCTTGAGCAGTATGCGAGACTCCCGGAGCCCGATGGACCTCGCGGCCTCTATCTGTCCCCTGTCTACCGATTCGATGGCGGAGCGCAGCGTCTCCGACAGATAGCCGCCCGAGTTGAGCGAAAACGTCACGAGCGCGAAGATGACCGGCGAGATATTGTTCGGGTTGAAACGTTCCGTGACGCCCGCCATTCCAAGTTTCGCGGCTGCCGTCAGCAGTACCCACGGCACGCCGTAGTATACCAGATAGAGCTGCACCAGCACCGGCGTTCCCCTGATGAACGAGACGTACGCGGAGGCCGCCCACCTGAGCGCCGGTATCTTGTATATCCTGATTATGGCGATTAGCAGTCCAATGATCACGCCGAAAAACGTCGCCAGAAGCGCGAGATACATCGTTACCGGTATCTTCGCGCTTATCGCTATTATATTTTTCCACAGAAACGCCCAATCCAGCTCTTTCTGCACAGGATGTCCAGCTCTTGTCAGCGCTTAGCGCTGAGGCACGTAGTCGCTCTCGGTCCACTTTTCGGAAAGGGCCTTGAGCGTTCCGTCCGCCAGCAATTCGTCGATGACCGGATCAAGGATCGCTTTCAGTTCCACGCCGGCATCGTTTTTGGCGAGTGCCACGGCTATCGGGTCGCTTTGCACCGGCGAGGGGATCACGTCCAGATCAAGCCCCTGTTCTTTTATGACCGCGTTAGACATGACCGGATCATCTATCACCGCGTCGACCTTGCCCGCGGCGACCCCCAGCAGGTTCTCCGCCGTCGGAACGCTGCCGGCGATGTACCGTATCGTTATCTGCTCGCCGGGGCCGTGAGAGGCGTTATAATCCTCCACTATCATCGCGTACGAATTGCCGGGGAAGGCCTGCACACTCTTGCCCTGAAGGTCATCGAGATTTTGTATGTCGGTCCTGCCTTTTTTGACAATGATGGATGACTGCGCGGTGAAATAGGGCCTGGTGAAAAGATAGGTTTCCTCTCGTACCGGGTTTACGGCAACTTGATCGACTACCATCTGAATGCGCCCGGTCTCCAGGGCGACGAAAGCGTTATCCCAGCCCAGAGGAAGTATCTCGATCGTATAACCGTCGAGGCGTTTGTCCAGTTCCCTCACGAGCGCTATATCGAACCCGTCCAGTTGATCGTTCGCGTCCAGAAAGGTAAAGGGGGGGTAGTCGTTCTGAGTGCCGACGTAGAGTATCTTGTCATCCGCCGCCGAGGAAGGATACGAAAAGGCGGCGGCCGCAACGAACGCGGCGGCGATTATGATGAACGTCATGTTTTTGGATTTCATTGAGAAGAACCTCCTTATTCTTAAATCAGATCGCTCTTTCGAGCGGCGTCTCCGAGGGATTTATGTGCCTGCGGAGCGAATTTTTCAAAAAGCACTCCGCCCTTTCGCTGGAAGGGCTTCGAAAAAATGCTTGCGCCTCGGTCTCTTCGATCACTACCCCATCGTCGATGAAGACTATCGTGTTCGCCGCCTCCCTCGCGAAACCGAGTTCGTGGGTGACGATTATCATCGAGTTCACGTCCGCGGCCACATTTATGATGCAGCGCAGTACGTCCTCGATCAATTCCGGATCGAGCGCCGAGGTCGGCTCATCCAGGAGCAGCACGTCTGGCTTCATAGCGAGCGCGCGGGCAATTCCTACCCTCTGTTGCTGTCCGCCGGACAGTTGGCTGGGATAATAGTCAGCCTTGTCGCTCAACCCGACGCGATCCAGCAGACGGAGGCTCTCCTCACGCGCCACCCGCCTGTTCATTTTCTTCACGTCGGTCAGCCCGAGCATCACATTGCCGGTGACGGTCAGATTCTGGAAGAGGTTGAATTGCTGGAACACCATGGCCGTCCGGTTCCGAAGAAACAAAATATCGCGGGACGTGGCGGTATTGGCGTCGATCGTCCTGCCTCCGGCTTCTATAGCTCCCCGTGTCGGGCGTTCAAGGAAATTGACGCACCGCAGCAACGTCGACTTTCCTGAACCGCTGGGGCCCATCACGGCGAATATCCGCCCCGTCTCGACAGTCATGCTTATGCCGCGCAGTACTCGTTTATTGCCGAAACTTTTTTCAATGCCAGATAGCCGTATCATGCGCGCAAATTCGCTTCCGCGCCGGCGTCAGATTGCGGCTTTTTCATCGTTTACCACTCCGGTCTCGATTTCGAGAAGCCTGTCGGCCCATGCGGCGGCCCACTCGCGCAGTTCAGGTCCGGTCAAGGGCTGAGGGGTTCCCGACACCTCGTGGGCGGCTATTTTGCGGGCTAGTTCTTTGTAGACGGACGCCTGCGCGGAATCGGGGGCGGCCTCTATCGTCGTCTTGCCCTGAAGCTCGCTCTGAGTGACCGTGACCGAGCGCGGGATATACTCCACGACCTTTGTGGCCGTTCTCGACGCGAAATCGTCGATTATCGCGCCGGAATATTCCTGATTTATCGAGTTCGCGATTATCCCGCCCAGGAGAGCGCCTCCGGAGTTTGAGTATTTTTTTATGCCGGTGAAGAGGTTGTTCGCGGCGTATATGGCCATGAAGTCGGCGCTCGAGACCGTGAAGACATGTTCCGCGATGCCCTCGCGGATGGGAACCGCGAAACCTCCGCATACCACGTCGCCGAGGACGTCGAAAATCACGTAGTCGAGTTCCAGCTCGTCGAAGACGTGCTGCTGTTTGAACAGCGAGACGGCGGTCGTTATGCCGCGCCCGGCGCAGCCCACGCCCGGGGCGGGCCCTCCCGCCTCTACGCAATATATCCCGTTGAAGCCCTCGTATACCACGTCCTGCGCCTTGACATTGCCGCCTTTGTCCCTCAGCGTGTCCAGCACGGTCGGTATGAACGTTCCCCCGCGCAGCGTGTTCGTGGAGTCGCTTTTGGGGTCGCAGCCGAACTGCATCACCTTGAAGCCGAACGACGACAGCGCCGCGCTGATGTTGGACGTGGTGGTGGATTTCCCGATGCCTCCCTTTCCATATATCGCTATCTGTTTTATCCTCTTGGCCATTCTCCGCACTCTCCTTCGTTTCTTTTACGCCGCTCCGCGAGCAGCAGGGATATCGCGCCGCCTATGGGGCCGCCGAACATCACGCTTCGTATGCCGTTCTCGAACAGCAGCGAGTCCGGCCACCTGCCGATCCGGCTCGTTATCACGTACTCGCAGTCGGACAGGGATGCCACGACGCGTTCAATGGCGTCGTCGGCTTCCCCGCGCGTCCCGCACGACGGGCACGGAGGCGTCACGGGCCTGGTCTCGCCGAGGCTGTAACTGCCGTCCCCGTCGTCGATCTCGGCTATCACGAAACTGCCGCACCTGCCGAAGTGCGTATCGACGTTTTTCATGTCCGAACTCGCTATCGCGGCTTTGAATTTCACGCGGGCCCCCTTCTCACGGCCTAGCCGTGAGAGAACGTCTCAACAGTCTCGCCGTACAGTTCCCGAGAGAAATCGTTCTCCCCCGGTATCCCGCAGGCGTCGGCGCGGCAGTGCCTGCAATGGTGGAACACCTCGATGTATTTTTGCGCCGACGCTCTCGCCGCGGCGAGCGTTTCGCAGTCGGGAGGGGCTATGTGCGCCATCTCGTGCTGGGGTATCAGCGGTATGATGTTGTAGATATCCGCGCCGGCCTCCCCCGCCTCTTTCGCTATATCCTCTATATGAAGGTCGTTTACGCCCGGTATCAATACCGTGTTCACCTTGACGGTCACGCCCCCCGCGACGGCCCCGCGTATTCCCTCCATCTGGCGCGCGATCAGGATTTCGCCCATCTCGCGGCCCGTAACGCGCCTTCCCCG
>JAISDQ010000124.1 GCA_031264605.1 Synergistaceae bacterium
CTGCCGGCCTGGAGCGCGGCGGAAAGCACCTCGACCGCCGTGGCGTAGCCGTAGCCCTTGTAACCGGCCAGTTCCTCGCCGATCCCGCCAAGCGGGGTCAGGGCGGCTTTGCCGCTCACCAGGTCGTCGAGTATCCGCGCGCTGTCCGTGAGCGCTTCGCCGTTGGGGCCAATGACCATTCCGGCGGGGGTCGCTTCGCCGGTGCGGGCGAAAACCTCTATCTTGCCCCGTTGGGTTATCGAGGTGGCGCAGTCGAGCATGAAGGGGAAGTCCTCGTCGGTGGGAAATCCTACTGTCAGGGGATTTGTCCCCAGCATGTTTTCCACGCCGAACGTCGGGGCTATCGACGGGCGCGCGTTAGTGCCGGTCATTCCGATCATTCCGGCTTTGACCGCCATGGAGGCCCAGTAGCCGGCTATGCCGTAGTGGGTCGAATTGCGGACGACGGCCATCGACATTCCGTATTCGCCCGCTTTTTTGATCGCCGCTGTCATCGCCCTGTGGGCCGCCACCATGCCCATGCCGTCGTGGGCGTCGTACACAGCCGTCACGGCGGTTTCTTTAAGCGTCTCCACGACCGTCACGGGATTCTGTATGCCCTCGGTTATTCTGTCGATGTATATCGGCTTGAAGCGGTTGCAGCCGTGGCTCTCGATGCCTCGCCGGTCGCTTTCGAGCAGCACGTCCGCGCAGATTGCGGCGTCCTCTCGCGGAACTCCGTAACCCTTGAAAGCGTCGGTTAAAAACGCTTCCATCAATTCCCAGGAAACGTAAGGCCTTTTCTCCATCAATGCGCACCTCTTTCTTCGTCGTTTACCCACCCGCGCGATTTTTCTATCGCTTTTTTCCAGCCTCTGTATCCCTCTTCGCGTTTTTCGTCGGATATTCCGGGCGAGAAAGTCACGTCTCCGCCGCCGCCCGAGGGAAGTTTCGCGGGGCTCTCCCAGAAACCCACCGACAGGCCCGCCGCGTAGGCGGCGCCCAGCGCCGTGGTCTCGTTGACGGCCGGGCGGGCGACCCGCGCGCCCAGAATGTCGCTCTGCATCTGCATGAGCAGGCTGTTTTTGACCGCGCCCCCGTCGACCTTGAGTACCGAGAGCGGCGCGCCGGAGTCGGCGTTCATGGCTTCCACCATGTCGCGCGTCTCGTAGCAGATACTCTCCAGAGTGGCCCTCACTATGTGCTCCTTGCGGATGTAGCGGGTGAGGCCGACTATCGCGCCACGCGCGGAAGTGTCCCAATACGGCGCGTAGAGGCCCGAGAACGCGGGGACGAAATATACGCCCCCTGAGTCGTCCACCTTGTTGGCGAGATATTCGCTGTCCTGCGATTCGTCCACTATCCTCAGATTGTCGCGAAGCCACTGTATCGCCGCGCCCGCTATCGCCACCGAGCCTTCCAGGGCGTATACGCATTTTTCGTTTCCCAGTTTATACGCCGCCGTTGAAAGAAGGCCGCTGCCGGAGAATACGGGCGAATCCCCGACGTTCATCAGCATGAAACATCCCGTGCCGTACGTGTTTTTGGCCTCTCCGCGCCCGAAACACGATTGGCCGAACAGCGCCGCCTGCTGGTCGCCGAGGTCTCCCGCTATGGGGATTTCCGCGCCGAACGGCCCGTCAGGCGAGGTGTTTCCGTACACGGCCGAGGACGGCATTATCCTCGGCAGCATTGCCCGCGGGATATCGAGGAAGCGGGTCATCTCGCCGCTCCATTCGAGTGTTTTGATGTCCATCAAGAGCGTGCGCGAGGCGTTGGATACGTCGGTGACGTGGACGCCGCCGTTTGGGCCGCCCGTCAAATTCCATATCAGCCACGAGTCTATGTTTCCGAACAGCAGTTCACCCCGCGAGGCGCGTTCGCGCGCGCCCGGCGTCGAGTCGAGTATCCATTTGATTTTCGTGCCGGAGAAATAAGGGTTTATCAGAAGGCCGGTGATGTCCTTGACCCTGCCGCGTCCCAGACGGTCCTGTTCCCAGCCGGGGGTTTTGAGCCACTCGCCGCAGAAATCCTGCGTCCTCATGCACTGCCACACTATCGCATTGTGTATCGGTTTTCCGGTGGCCCTGTCCCATATAACGACCGTCTCGCGTTGGTTCGTCACCCCGACGGCGGCTATTTCGTCCGGCGAAACCCCGCCAGCGGCGAGCGCGCCCTTTATGACTTCCCTGACGCTCGACCAGATTTCCGCCGCGTCATGTTCCACCCATCCGGGCTTCGGAAAAATCTGGGCGTGCTCGCGCTGGTCGGAGCACACGGGCAGGCCGCCGCGATCCCAGATTATGCAACGCGAACTCGTCGTACCCTGATCTATGGCCGCGACGTATCTTTTTTCGGGCATCGCTTTCACCTCTTTAAATATATGGCGCAAGTATTTTACGCGTGTCCCCGATACGCGTTTATAAGCCCACAGACGCCTCTATCCCTCAGTCATTTCAGGTTCTTTATCTCTTCCGCCGGCATGCCGGAAATCTGAGAGATTACCTCAATGTCAAGCCCGCTGATCAGCATCTGCTTCACCATTTCCAATTTGCCCTCGGCCTTACCTTCGGTCCTGCCCTCGGCTCTGCCCTTTGCCTCGCCCTCGGCCCTGCCCTCGGCCTTACCCTCAGCCCTGCCTTCGGCCACAGCCGCTTCACGGCGCGCCGCTTCGTCCCACAAGTAAAGCTGCCTCGCCTCGTAGAGCATCCTCGTCCGCTCGTCCGCGCTGAGCTGCTTCAGGCGGCCCACCGCCATCTTCATCTCTTTCGTCTTCGCCGCCAGCATCTCGATCTCTTCCTCCCTCTCCGATTTTATCAGCCGGAGCCAGTCCAGAAGCTCGCCCTCTTTTTTGTCCGATTCAGCCGTCTCGGGCAGTTTCCCCAATTCCAGCGTGTGGATCTCCATCACGTCCGTCAGCAGGACGCTGTTGTCTTTGTCGTACAGCCTGAATATATGGTGGTACGATTTGCCGTCGCTGGTCATGTCGTAGTCGGCTATCACTATCGTCACCACACGTTCTATCGCGGCGTAGTCCTGGCCGGGGGTTATCTGCCTCGACAGATTGCGGCCCGTGGAGAACGCGACCCTCTCCGCCATGAACGGCGTCTTGCGGACCTGCACCTCGATAGCGACCAGCTTTTTATTTTTCAGTTTGACGCGCACGTCCAGTATGCCCAGCTTATCGTCCGGCGAATCGCGCTCCAGGTGGGGGTCGATAATCTCCAGTTCTTCGTATTCATCCGCGGGGATGTCGAGCGCCGCGATGAGGAACGCGCGTATTATCGCTATATACCGGTGATCGCCGAAGACCAGCTTGAAAACCAAGTCATTCTTGAGCGGCAGCAAGCGTGACGGCGCGCCCTTTCCTGTCTCGGCTTCGATTGAAATTCGCGGCGTCCCGCCCAGAGTTTCATCGACATGGACACTCTTCGGTTTCCTTCCTCTTTTTGCTATCCGAAGAACGCGGACGCTTTCGTTGGGAGGGAGTTTGGAGAGAACTACTTTATCACGCCGCCCTCGATTACGAGAT
>JAISDQ010000133.1 GCA_031264605.1 Synergistaceae bacterium
TTCGCGGTGAGGGTTTCGGGCTGATACAGCCAGAGAATATTGGGGTCGGCCATGTCCCATCGGAGACTGCCTTTGGAGCCGAATATTTCGACGGAGAACTCGCTCTGTTTCCCGTTCGCGACGCCCAGGCACTGCATCATTCCGGTGCAGCCGCCGGAATATTCGAGCATCGTGAAAAATCCTTCGGTCGCGTTCACCTCCCTGACGCCTTCGAGTGAGGCGCGGCGCGTATTGTATGTTTTTTTCATGCCGAAAACGGACGATATGCCGTCGCCCAGCAGGAATCGGGACATGTCTATGAGGTGAGTGCCTATCCCCTGGTCCACGCCCGAACCCATGACGTACCAGACCTTCTCCGCCGGCGTCTCCTCGAAACTGCCCTGATCCTGATAGTAAGTTCCCGCGAAATGGTATATTTTGCCGAGTCTGCCTCCGTGTACGAGGTCGCGGGCAAGCCTCACCGCCGGCATGAAACGGTAGCTGAAACAGCACAAATGCTTCACTCCGGCCCGCTCCGCCTCCTCCAACATTCTTTTCGCGTCCGAAGCCTTCACCGCGAGAGGTTTTTCGCAGACTATATGTTTTCCGGCCCGCGCCGCCGCTATAGTCGGTTCCACATGCAACGGGTCGGGCGTCACGTTGTCGAATACGGTCACGTCCCCGTCGGCCAGCAAGCCGTTCAAATCCGCGCTGGAAGCCTTGTATCCGAAACGTTCGGCAAAATCGCGCCCCTTCTCGGGGGACGAGCCGCAGACATTCATCAGTTCGGCGTCCCAGCGGCTTTTGGGCCAGAACATCTCACGCGCGGCCTCATATCCGCGCGAGTGTACCCTGCCCATCCATCCGGTCCCCATAAGACCTATTCCGAATTTTTTACGCTCCATAGGTTTTTTCCTCCCAGAGATGAATATTCTTTAGCTTTAGCGCAAACATGTTTTACCGTCATTGCCCGGCGGGGTCGGTTTCGTTCTTATTTACCGCGCGCCGGTTCAGTATTTCGGCCCTGCGTTTTTCGGCGATGTAGTCGAGCAATATGGAAATTACGAGCAGAAAACCGAATATGGAATCCCTGATGAGCGGGCTCACCCTCAGCATATTGAAGCCTGTGCCCAGGATTTGCAGCGCGATCAGCGACAATAGCACGTTGTACACTTTCCCCCTGCCGCCCAACGGGCTTATGCCGCCCAGAACGCAGGTGAGAAGGGCCTGGAAAACGTACGAGACGCCGTAATCCGCCTTAGCCGAATTGGAGCGCGCCATTATCACCATGCCGCAAAGCCCGGCCATAAGCCCGCTGATCATATACGTCGTCAGGGTGACTTTTACGTTGTCGACGCCGCTGTACCACGACGCCTTGCTGTTGGAGCCCATCCACTGGAGTTTCAGCCCGTACGGCGTCTTATGCACCACGGCGCAGAGCGCGGCGAACATCACGAGGAACAAAATCGTCAAAAGCGGCACGCCTCCGACGTGGGCGTTGCCGAATTCGAGCAGCGCCTTCGGGAAATTGCCCTCGGCGCGCCCCCGCGTCAGGATCATCCCTATACCCATAAAGACGTTTTGGGTGCCAAGCGTCGCCAAAATTGGAAATATTCCGACCTTCGCTATCAAAACGCCGTTCAGAAGCCCGCACAACAGGCCTATCAAAACCGAAACCGCAAGACACGCGAGAAGCATCGCCGTCGCGTTGCTCCCATCCGGCAGCACGGTACGGCGCAGCAGAATACCGTTCACTATACCCACCAGGTTCGCTATCGTCACTATCGAGAGGTCGATGCCCTTCGAGAGATACGCTATCGCTATGCACATGGCGAAAAGCCCCGGCTCGACAAGCTGAAAAAGCATCGAATCTATGTTCGCGGGCCTCAGGAACCTGTCGCCGCGCAGCGCGGTCATCAGAACGAACAGAAACACGGATATCATGGCGAGCTGCGTGAACTTGCGATCCATTTTTTTTATCCGGCCCAGGATGTTTTCGATCACGGAATTATCACCGCCTTTCTCTTTCGAACTTTTCCTGAACGGCCTGAACGGCGGCGGCAAAAATAATCAGGAGTCCGAACACGAACTTGTTGTATTCGGGCGGGACGCCTATCAGAACGAGGTTCTGGGACAATATATTGGTCAGCAGTACGCCGAGCGCCACTCCGGCCACGCTGCCGCTGCCGCCGGTGATACGGGCGCCGCCTATGACCACCGCGGCGATGATCGTCATTTCACGGCCCTGAAAGTCGTACGGGTTCGCGACCTGTATGTTGGAGACGCCTATGCCCCCGGCCAGTCCGCCTATACCCCCGGCCAGCATATAAACGAAGAGCCGTACGCGGTTCAGATTGAACCCTATTCTCTCGGTGGCGGCGATGTCACCTCCCAGCGCGTACACGCTGCGCCCCATCAGAGTATATTTCATTATGAAATGTACCAGAACCATCACGGCCGCCGCCACGGCGACGGAAACGTGCAGTCCGACTCCTGAGGCGGTTTTGAGAAAGACCGTGTTCGAGAAAGCGATCATCCGGGCCGGCATCTGCTCGGGGAAAATATATTCGCTCCCGATGAATTGGAACATTATGCCCATGAATATGTTCGCGGAACTCAGCGTCGTGATGAACACCGGAACCTTGAACCCCGAGACGAACGTCGCGTTGAAACTGCCCAAAATCGCCCCGATGAGGACGCAGACCGCGTATATCAGAATTAACGGCGCCGTGAAACCATGCTGCGCCTGAAGGATGGAGAACAGCTTAGACGCGGAGTAAGCGGAAAACATGCCCACCCACAGGAAGCTGAAATCTACGCCTCCGTTTATGAGAACTATCATGACGCCGCACGCGAAAATGGCCGGGTACGAACACACCTTCAAGAGGTCGTAAAGATTCACCACCGTGAAAAACGCGGGATTGACCGCCCCGAAAACAGCGCTGAAAAGGACGATCATGACGACCGAGAGGAATTCCTTTTTGAGAAGAAGTTTTTTTAGCCGTTCGTCTTTCATTCCGTTTCTCCGTGCCGCGGCGCGTCGGCCAATATCCTTCTGCTTATCTCGTCGGCCGTTATCCCGTTCGTCTCGGCTTCCAGCGTGACCCGCCCGGCGTTCATTATGACGACTCTGTTGGAGGTCGAGATTATCTCCCCGATATCGTCGGAAATCATTATTATCGAGAGTCCCTGGCGCGCGAGGCGTTTCATTATCTCGTGAATTTCGCTTTTCGATTTGACGTCCACTCCGACAGTCGGACAGTTGAGAATGAATATCCTCGGGCGCGCGGCGAGCCATTTGCCCAGAACTATTCTCTGCTGATTGCCTCCAGAATAGTCGCTTGCCGGCGTGGTATACGGTTTTCTGGACATGTTGAGTTCTTCCATCCAACGCGCGGAAAGCTCCTCGAAACGTTTTTCGCGGATGAGCCCGAGCGGACCCGCCATCGAATCTATAATCGCCGAGCTGAAATTTTCGCCGAGAGAACGGTTCAAAAACAGGCCTTCGCCGAGGCGGTCCTCTGGGAGATAGGCGATACCGTTCGCGAACGCGTCCTTGATGGAGGCGATCCTGGTCTCTCTGCCCTCTATTTTTATTTTGCCGGATTGTATCGGGGCGAGGCCGAAGAGCGATTTGGCGAGTTCCGTGCGGCCCGACCCGAGCTGTCCCGTGATGGCGAGTATCTCGCCGGGCTTCACGCTGAAAGAAACCGACTCGAATTCGCCGGATCTCGCGGCGTTTTCGACCTCAAGCATCGGCCGGCCGCCCGCCGGTATGTACTCGAATGGCGTCTCGGAAACCTCCTGACCCGTCATGTAATACGCTATCCGTTCCGTCTCGAAATCGGCGACCGGAGAATCCACGACTTTTTTCCCGTTGCGCATGATGACTATTCTGTCGCAGATGGCCGCGATCTCGTCGAGTTTATGGCTCACGAACATGACGGCTATGCCTTTTTCTTTCAGCCCGCGTATGACCGCGAAGAGTTTTTCTATTTCTTTCTGCGTGATCGCCGTAGTGGGCTCGTCCATGATGACGAGCGAGGCGTCCTGCACGATGGCGCGGGCTATTGCCACAAGCTGTTTCTCGGCCACCGACAGGCGCTCGATCTCTTCGTCGGCGTCGAGGTTGGCCCCTATCAGGGCGAGCGCCTTGCGGGCGAGCGCGCGGTTGAAATCGTAGTTTATGAACCATTTCTTTTTTTGTACCCTGTAGCTCAGGGATATGTTTTCGGCGACGGTAAGGTTGCGAAATACTGAAAAATCCTGATAAATCACCTGTATGCCGGCGTTTATCGACTGCGGAGCCGTGAGGCTGGGGTAATTCACGCCCTTTATGGAGATCGAGCCGGCGTCGGACGAATAAACCCCTGAGATTATTTTTATCAGCGAGGACTTGCCGCAGCCGTTTTCGCCGCAAAGACAGACGACCTCGCCGCTGTGAACAGCGAGGTCGATGTTATTCAAAACGCGGTTGCCGGAAAAAGCCTTATTTATTCCCGCAACCTCGATGACCGGTTCTGACACGCGCGTCACTCTCCAAATATGACATGTGAATGTTTGGAAGTATACAGTAAAAAAAAGAGTTCAACAACGCTTGAAAAATTCTTCCTGCGCGCATGTTCGGTTTGAGCGGCTCGTCAGCTCGCGCCAACAACCAAACCACTCCGAAATATTCGCCCCGTTTGCGGGGCGGTAAGCGGCGGACGACTTCGGAGCCGTTGTTCATCTAATTGCATCACGCTTTGATAAAATTGAGTTTAAATTATAGCACAGTTTTGCGGGAGCGCCGCTTCATGCGTTTTGAACCATGGAATCTTCATTAGCCCAGTTTTTTTGGGATTCATACTGTTTTGTCTTCTCAAACAGAAAATTCCCGATTATTTTTTCTATCGCGTACATTGCGGCGCCAAGAACTGGAGCTGACGCGCCCTGGTCTGAAAAAACCACTTTTGTCTCGTTGCCCGGATATACGTTCGCGTTGTAGTTGTCCATCATCATATCCTCGAACAAATTCCTGTCGTGCGCCAGTTCGCCGAAAATAATTATCGCGTCGGGGTCCAGCATTGTGGCTAGCGAAGCGATAGTATTTCCCAAAATACGCCCGGCGTTTCTGAATATCTCCAGGCATATGCTATCTCCTGCGTTAGCGCCGTCGCGCACGGTATCGTAGGTAATTGAGAACACGTCGTCTCTGCTGGCTAAAGATGTTTTACCCTCGTTCACAGCGTCGATGAATCTGTTGAGGATGCCCGTCCTGGAGGCGTAGGCTTCGAGGCATCCGCGTTTTCCGCAGCTGCACAGCGCGCCACCTTCGACGACGGTGATATGCCCAAGTTCGCCGTGATGTCCGCTCGTGCTGTTGTAAAGTTTGGAGTTGGTCATGAGTGACATACCGATTCCCAGGTTCATAATGATTGTTACCACGTTCACGTATTCCTCCTTCATGGCGTTTCCGAAGTATTTCTCGGCAACGAGGACACAATCGGGATCGTGGAACGTAAACGTCGGAATTCCAAAACGGTTCTCCACTATTTCCTTCAATTTCAGGTTCCTCCATGTAGGCTCGAAGGAAAGATAAAGGGCGATACCGCGCTCTTCGTCCAAATTGCCCTGAACCGAGATGCTTATGGCGATGAGGCACTTGTCCGGAGCGAATTCTGAAATTATGGCTTCAAGCGTACTGAGGAGGATATCCACAACACGGCTTCCGTCCGTTACCGGCGCCATTCGCGTCTTGATCAGCCTGCCTTTCAGGTCGAGCACGACCACACGGATAAATATGAAGTTGAAATCGACTCCGACGATATAATTATCTTGATCGTTGATATCGAGGATCAAAGGCGTTTTACCCACATTCCATGCCAATGCCAGGCTCTGCTTCATAATGCTCGAACCTATGAGGGAAGCGGAATATTCAGAAACGCTGCCCCAACTTAACTTCGACATCTTTTGGATTTGTTTTCTCTCTATTGGGCCGTGTTTTTGGACGATCCGGAAAATTGTCTTCAGTTTCTCCTTCTTGTCCTTTATTCGCTCTTTTATCTGACTCATTATCCTATTCGGCCCTTGTCTCCGGCTGAAGCCGGCAAATTTTTACACGGAACAAACCGGGGGGAATATTATCACTCAATGATATATGAATCAATAGTATATGACAAATGATTTATAATACTAACGCTGTCGTTGCAACCACCCCTTTATTTTTAGATGAATAAAGAAATTTATCCCTAATCCAAAGGAAATATTTCCTCAAACCACAGAGAAGAAAAAGATACAACCCCGCTGGCCTGTTGCGAGAACAGGTGTTAAGCTATGTCTATCAGAACAAAAACTTTCACCAGCGAGGTGCGGTTATTATGCCGGAAA